>CAYXZE010000061.1:0-11148 GCA_964469395.1 uncultured Luteolibacter sp. | reverse complement strand
GGCGAGGAGTTCGCCCTTCAAATCGCGCCACGAGTCGGCAAGCTCGTTCTCGTGGCGCGTCGCGAACCGTTACTCCAACAACTGGCCGACCGCATTCGCGAAAAATTCCCGCAAGTCGCCGTCACGGTGTTCGCGGTGGATTTGAGCAGCCAGACCGAGCGCGAACAACTGGTCGCCGCACTGGCGGAAAAAGACCTGTCGCCCGATTTGTTAGTGAACAACGCCGGTCTGGGAGACTACGGCGAGTTCGCCACCGCCGGATGGGAAAAAGTCCAGGCGATGCTCCACGTCAACATCGAGGCGCTGACCCATCTCAGCCACGCGCTGGTTCCGGAAATGATCCGGCGCGGCAGCGGTGCGATCGTCAATGTGAGTTCGCTGGCGAGCGTGCTGCCGATTCCGGATTTCGCGGTGTATGCGGCGACGAAAGCCTACGTGACCAGTTTTTCCGAGGCGCTGCGGATCGAACTGAAGGAGCATCATATTCCGGTGCTGGCGGTGTGCCCCGGACCGGTGAGGACCGAGTTCGGCAAGGTTTCCCGCCGCTCGCCCGATTCCGCGGGGATGCCGTCCAAGAAATCGTTTTACGTGCCCAAGGAACAGGTCGTCGCGGAATCCCTGACCGCACTGGATCGCAAGTCGGCGCGGGTCTATCCGGCATTCAAGACCGCCGCCGCCGGATTCCTGTTATCCGCCCTGCCGATGCCGCTGTTGCGCTTCGTGATGGGCTTCCGGCCGAGGAGGTGATCACTTGCACGTAGTTTACCCTCATAGGGTGTCTTCGACGCGTAATGAAGACACCCTAAAGGGTTAGACTACATACGGCGGATGTTCCGCTTTCTCACCACAGCTTCACGCAGCTGCGGAATCCCGATCAAAAGCCCTGTCAGGAAGCAAAAAAAGATGTCCGGGATGAATGTCGGATGCAGATCCCGGCTGAGGTGGTTTTGATAGGCCGCCACCGCCAAGGTCGTACCGACGATGAAATGAAACGGACCTAACAATCCGATCATACCGATGAATTTCTCCGGACGCAGGCATGCCAGCGCGGAAGCGATTCCGATGCACCCGAATGCGGACGAGGCCATTCTCAGCCAATAATCGAGCAATGGATCGTAGGGAATCTCATGGGCTCCCATTTCATAAAGCTGGCTGGCAGCGGTCTGCCAGGGCGCGAACGTGAAGAAAAACGAGATCCCCCAGCCACACGTGCTGACCAGCAAGCCCAGCCTCAGGATATTTAGCCAGGGTCGCTCGGTCGGCAACATGATGGACTTTGCCAAGGTTTACGAAACTCGCCTCAAGCCCGCTCGCCCATCGGCTTGTAGCTGCGCAGCGTCTCGCCGGTGTAGATCTGGCGCGGACGCGAGATGCGACTTTCCGAATCGTCCATGACTTCCTTGTAGTTCGCGACCCAGCCCGGCATGCGGCCGATGGCGAAGAGCACGGTGAACATGTTCATCGGGATGCCGATGGCGCGCATGATGATGCCGCTGTAGAAATCGACGTTCGGGTAGAGTTTGCGGGCGACGAAGTATTCGTCGTGAAGGGCGATTTCCTCGAGCTTCTTGGCGATGTCGAGCAACGGGTCCGACTTGTGGAGCTGGGCGAGGACCTTGTCGCACTGCTCCTTGATGATGACGGCGCGGGGATCGTAGTTCTTGTAAACGCGGTGGCCGAAGCCCATCAGGCGGCGGTTGCCGACCTTGTTTTTAACCTGATCGAGGAACTTGCTGCCGTCGTCGCCATCGCGGTGGATTTCCTCTAGCATTTCGAGAACGGCCTGGTTCGCGCCGCCGTGGAGCGGACCCCAGAGGGCGCAGACGCCGGCCGATGCGGAGGCGAAGACATTGGCCTGGCTGGAGGCCACCATGCGGACGGTGGAGGTGGAACAGTTTTGCTCGTGATCCGCGTGGAGGAGGAAAATGAGATCCAGCGCGCGAACGATGTCCGGATTCAGATCGTAGTCCTCGCCGGGCAACGAGAACATCATGTGGAGGAAGTTCTCGGTGTATTTGAGATTGGTCTTCGGGTAGGTGACGGGCAGCCCGTGCGCCTTGCGATAGGAGCTGGTGGCGATGGTGCGGACTTGCGAAATGAGGCGCGCGGCCTGGTGCGGAAACGCTTCCCGGGGCGACTTGCCCGCGGTCTTGGCGTTGGGATAGGCGGACGCAGCGTGGATCATCGCGGAGAGGATGGACATCGGATGCGCGGACGGTGGAAACGCGGCGAAGTGGGCCCCCATGTCTTCGTGCAACATCTGGTGCTCCGTGAGCAGCGCGGAAAAAGCGGCGAGTTCGGTGGCGGTGGGCAGCTCGCCGTAGATCAACAGGTAGGCGGTCTCGATGAAGGTGCTTTTTTTCGCGAGTTCGGCGATGTCGTAGCCGCGGTATTGGAGAATGCCCTTGTCGCCGTCGATGAAGGTGATGGCGCTCTTGCAGGCGCCGGTGTTGCCGTAGCCGGGATCAAGCGTGATGGCGCCGGTCTTGGCGCGAAGCGTGCTGACGTCGATGCCGACTTCTCCCTCGGATCCCACAACTGTCGGCAATTCCAGCGGCTTGCCATCGATGATCATATTCACTGTTCCATTCATGCGGCGCGATCCTAGACCGCCCTTTCCCGGCTATGCCAGCCCGCATTGCATCGAATTTTCAACAATTTCACTCACGGGAATCATGAAAAAAGGAAATCAGGAATTCGACATTAGGGATTGGACGACGATCCGAGCCAATCCAACGGGGACAGGGCTTTGGCCCCAATCACCCGATTTCCAAATCTCCAATTTCCTTTCCGGTTGTCACTCGCCGACGTCCGGATAGGAGCCGAGCAGTTTGACGAGCGAGCAATGGTTGCCGAGTTCTTCAAGGGCATCGGCGACTTTCTGGTCGATGCAGTGGCCGGCGAGATCGACGTAGAAAATGTATTCCCAGTCCTTGCGTTTGGACGGGCGGGATTCGATTTTCGACATGTTGATGTGAAATTGGTCGAAGGCCTGCAGCGCCTTGACCAGCGAGCCGGGGCGGTCGTGGATCGCGAATAAAATGGAGGTGCGGTCGTTGCCGGTCGGCGGGCAGGGCTTTTCTCCGATGACGAGAAAGCGGGTGGTGTTGGTCGCGCGGTCCTGGATTGATTCTTCGAGCAATGTCAGCCCGTACATTTCCGCCGCGAGCGGACCACCGAGCGCGGCGGCCCCCTGCGCGGCCTGGTCGCGGGCAATCTGGGCGGCCTTGGTGGTGGAGGAAACCTCGACGAGATCCGCGTTCGGGAAATTTTTCAGAATCCACGACCGGCACTGGCCGAACACCTGCGGGTGCGAATAAAGCGTTTTGATTTCCTCGCGCGGAATGGCGGCCATCAGCCCGTTTTCGATCCGCAGCAGGATCTGCGCGCAAATGTGCAGCGGCGAGTCCACGAACAAATCCAGCGTGTGCGAAACCGCGCCTTCGGTGGAGTTTTCAATCGGCACCACGCCGTAACTCGCGGCACGGCGGGCAACCTGGTCGAAGACGTCGGAGAAATTCGGCTGCGCGGAATAATTCACCGAGTGCCCGAATTTCTTGATCGCCGCCTGATGCGTCCAAGTCCCTTCCGGGCCGAGGTAGGCGATGGTGAGATCGTCTTCCAAGGCGAGCGCGGCGGACATGATTTCCCGGAAAATCGCGCGGATGGATTTTTCATGCAGGCGGCCGGCGTTCAAGTCGATGAGCCGGCGGAGCAGCGCTTCCTCGCGTTCGGGCGCGTAAATTTGCAGGCCGTCGCGCTTTTTCACCTCCCCCACCTGGTGGACGAGATCGGCGCGGCGGGAGAGCAGATCCAGCAGATCGCGGTCAATGGTATCGATCTGAAAGCGGATGTCGTCGAGATTCACGGGAAAAAGGGAGATTAGGCTTCTTGGGAAGTGGGATCGCCGGCGGCGGCGGCGGGCGTGCCGACCGGGCCGAGCGCGAGTTGTTGTTCGCCATCATCCGCGGGAGCCGGGGCCTCCGGTTCGGGGAGCTTCACCTTGCGGAGTTCCGTGGCGTTCGGCAAGTCGTCGATGGAACGGATGCCGAAGTGCTCGAAGAACAGATCGGTCGTTTCATAAAGCAGCGGCCGTCCGGGAAGCTCGGCCCGGCCACCGATGCGGATCAGGTCGCGGTCGAGAAGTTTTTGGATCATGCCGTCGCAGGCCACGCCGCGAACCGCCTCGATGGCCGCCTTGGTGATCGGCTGGCGGTAGGCGATGATCGCCAGCGTTTCCATGGCCGGACCGCTCATCCGCTCCGGCTTGCGACCGGGGAAAAGCTGGCGGACGAACTCGCCGTATTCGACGCGGGTGTAGAGTTTCCAGCCCTTCGGCCGCTCGACGAGGGTGAACGCGCGATCGCTCGCTTGGTATGCCTGATTCAGCTCAGCGATGGCCTCGGCCACTTTTTCCGCAGAGGTCGCGGCCAAGGCCACCAGCCAGTCCGGCAACGCGGGGATTTCCTTTCCGTCCTCCGCCTCGCGCACCCTCACATCCTCCGCTTCGGCGACACGGGCGCGCACCAACCGGGCGATTTCCTCCGAAGGGAGAGGATTCTGGGAGGCGATGAGAAGGGCTTCGACAATGGCACAGAGCTGCATGCGGGGCCGCACCTTACGAATCCGCCGAGGCATTTCAAGTCTCCTGCGGAAAACCTCGCAAATCACTTATTTTCCCGCCTCATGAACTTTCCACTTGCTGGACCTTGCTTCAGGGGCTAACCCACCGCGCTCGTCACACACCCGGGATACGATTCCGGGTCGGGCGCTGAAAATTTCCATCACCCCGCATCCCGACCTCTGCGCCATGGCCGCGAAAAAAACCACCTCCAATTCCGCTCCCGAAAACGGGAAAACAAAACCCGCCGCGAAACCCTCGAAGCCCGCAACGGCAACGAAGCAACCTGCTGCGAAAGCGGACAAGAAGGCGGCTCCGGCCAAGGAAGCCGAGCCCGTCAAGAAAGCGGCCCCCGCCAAAAAAACCGCGCCTGAAAAAGCCGCCGCGCCTGCGAAAAAAGCCGCACCTCTCAACAAAGCGATTGCCGAGCCTTCCGTCAAAAAGACTCCGGCTCCCGTGAAAGCGGAAGAAAAAACCGCCAAGACCGTGAAGGCCGAAGCTCCGGCCAAGCCAGTGGCAGCCGCCGCCCCCGTGGCGAAAAAGTCGGCGCAGGCCACCAAGCCGCCGCGCTCGTCCGTCGTCGATTTCCCCGCGCCTCCCGCGCCAGTGAAGCCACCATTCGTTCCGCCGAAGGCCGCCCCCACCCCCGCCGGCGAGCCAATGCCCCCGGGCAGCAATGGCAGCCACAGCCCCGCCTTCATTCAAAAACAACGCCAGCGCCTGCTCGACCTCCGCGATGATCTCGTCGATGCGGTTTCCGGCATGGCCCGCGACACCATCCGCAACGCCCCCGAAGGCTCCGAAGCCTCCGGCAGCGGCCAGCATCAAGGTGACGCCGGCAGCGATGCCTATGACCGCGACTTCGCCCTTTCCGTCCTCGCGAAGGAACAGGACGCCCTTTATGAAATCGAGCAAGCCCTCCGCCGCATCCAGTCCGGCTCTTATGGCATTTGCGAAATTTCCGCGCGGAAAATCCCGCAAGCCCGCCTCGAGGTCATCCCCTTCGCCCGTCTCACGGTCGAATGCCAGGCCCAATGGGAGAAGGAATACGGCAACCGCCGCTTCCGCCCGTCCAACGAAGTGGGCTTCAGCGGAGGAAAATACGTCGATGATGAAGAATCCGAAACGGTTTCTCTTGACGAAGACGACGATTAAACCATTCTCCCGCCCCCAAAGTCATGCCACGCGAGATTATCATTCTAGAATGCACCGAAGCGAAAGCCGAGGGCAAGCCGACTTCACGTTACGTCACCACCCGTAACAAAAAGAGCCTCCGCACCCCGGGCCGTCTTGAGAAAGTGAAATTCAACCACTTCCTCAAGCGCCGCACCCTTCACCGCGAACTCCGCTAACACGCGCCTCCATTCCCATGTCCGAGCCAAAAACAATCCAGCGCCGAATCAATTTCCGCAAGGCGAACCGCAAAATGACGCGTCGCCGTCATGACATCCCGGCCGATCAGGTCGTCTCGACCAACCCGGAGCTTCTCACCAAGTTCACGACGGAGACCGGCAAGATTCTTCCACGCCGCGTCACCGGAGTTTCCGCCAAGCTGCACCGCAAGATCAACACCGCGATCAAGCAATCCCGCGCGATCAACCTGCTTCCCTAATCGGTCGCGACAAACCGTTTTCCAAAGAGCCAGCCCGCGTCATACGGTCTGGCTCTTTGCTTTTCCGGCGGGAAATTCTTCCACAACTTTTACCTTGGAGCGGTCCGTTTCACTTTCTACATTCCGCCCGGCGCAAGCCACTACCCATGGCCAAAAAAGATTTCACCATTCTCAACAAACTCGGCATCCACGCCCGCCCGGCGGCACAGTTCGTCAAAACGGCCAATCGCTTCCAAGCTGATATTTTCGTGGAGAAGGACGGCGAGGAAGTCGATGGCAAGTCCATCATGGGCCTGATGATGCTCGCCGCCGGCCACGGCTCGGTCATTTCCGTTAGTGCCGACGGTGCCGATGCGGATGCCGCGCTGGAAGCCCTTGCCGACCTCATCGTCCGCAAGTTCGAGGAAGACTGACCGGCGAAGGCACCGGATAGGAAACCGGAAAACCGGGCAGGAAAACCGGGCTTTCGCGGAGCGTTGTCATTGGCCGGGCGGACAGAAATGTCCGCCCTTATTTCGCGTCACCGCCGTTCGTCATCCACGACCTCCATGCATCCCCAGCCGTCGGGTTTCCCGTCGAAATTCCGCGCCATTTCATTCAGCACGCGTTCATTGAGCGTGATCCCGTCGAGATCCGGCACCATCCGGACCCGCACGGCTGTCAGCCAGGCACCCACCTCGCGCCAGAAATCATGATCGACTTTGGAATAGCCTCCGCTGCGGACGGCATTTTCAAACGCGATGGCGTCCGCCTCACGATCAAACAAATGGTTGAACTCGATGTCGCGGGCCTTCGTCAGATCATCACCATCATCTTTCATGCGCCTCAACACGCTCGCGTTATCCTCCGCGCCGTCGGCTCCCAGAATGCGTTTGATCCAGCTTTGATGCGTCTTCACCCATTCAACCTGCTGGCAAATTCCTGACAGGTCAAGACTACCGGGATTTCATCAGTTCCTTGGCGGTCCATGGGCGGCTGGCGCGCTTCTTGTGGAGTTCACGCTGTTTTTGGACCATCTCCGCGGAAACGGGAGACGCTTGGTTTGACCATGCGTTGCGGATGTAGGTGGCGAGATCGGCGAGGGCCTGGTCGGTCACCGCGGGATTCGCCACAAGCCCGGGCATGTCAGCGGCGGGAGCGTAGGTTTCCCCGGCAACCACGACGGGACCGGTCATGCCGTGGAGCAGGATTTTGACCAGAATTTCAGGTTTCCCGGTGACCCACTCCGACTCATCCAGCGGCGGTCCCAGGTTGGGCATGCCCGCGCCATCGGCACTGTGACAGCCGAAACAGGCGGCGGCGCCATGAAACATGACTTTGCCGCGCTCGAATGAAGCGAGATCGTCTGACGCCAAGGATGAGCCGCCCGTTTTTTTCTCCTCCGCGAGCTTCGCGCCTTGTTCGAGCCAGGCGAGAAACGTCTTGTCCTTTGAATCCTTCATTTGGGAATCCCGGAAGAGCGTCTCGTATTGATCGAGTCCTGAAATCGCCGCTTCCCGCACAAAGCGGATTTTTCCTTGAGCGTTGAGCAAGCCGGCCAAGCGGTCGAATGCCGCGGGCGTGCCGAGAGGACCGAGGGCACGGGCAAGGTATGGGACGACTTCAGGGCCGGCGGGAGTGGCGGCGATCAAAACAGGCTCCAACTCCGCCAACTCGCCGGGAGCGAGACGCGTGGAAGCCCAAAGGGCGGACGATTGAAGTTTGGGATCGGCACTTTGAATGGCGTTGACCAGATGCCCGGCTTTCAGCGCCCCCATGCCTTCGAGTGTCCAGAACGCGTGGATACTGGCAACCGGGGAGCCGCTGGCGGCGAGTTCGGCCAGCAAGGGAATGGCGGCGGCACCTTTTCGTTCGACCAGAAGCCGCTGGGCGGTTTCGCGCTGCCAGGAATTCGGGTGCGTCAGAACCTTGACCAAGTCCGGGTCCTGAAGAGCGGAAAGGCTTTCCGGCGGTTCGGTTTTTCCGGCGGTGCTCCGGATTCGATAGATCCGGCCGTGGCCGAAAGCCGGCGCCTCCAGCCCCCGGCTCAGGATTTGGTTCCGAAGATAGGTGGTCATGTAAGTCCGGTGCTGGATGATGCCGTGATACATGTCCAAAATGTAAAGCGATCCGTCCGGCGCGTTGTAGGCATTGACCGGTCGGAAACGTTCATCGGTGGAGGCCAGGAACTCGCGGTTCCCGGTGGGATGGCTGCCCTTCAGCATGCCGTCTTTTTCCTCGATGCGAATCGCTTTGACCAGTTGGCATGACGGCTCGGTGGTGAACGCGGTGCCGGACCATTCCTTCGGGAAATTCGTGCCGCGGTAAATCGCCATGCCGGATGCGGCGGTCGCGTTGATCAGCTTGAAGGACGCCGGATCCAGAATGTTGCCGTCAAAGCCATGAGCCTTGGAAATGTAGCCGCGGTTCACTCCCGGGGTGACGCGGGCGGGCCATACCCGGTTGCCGCCAAGCTGGATGAAATCCCTGACTTTCATCCGCACTCCCGGATTGCCGCCGAGGAGGTTGGGAGCCAGAAGATCGCCAAACAGAAGCGTGGCGTTATTGTTATGATAGAGCCGTCCGAAGTCGTCGCGGGCGATCCCCCACTGCCCGCGAAAGGTGGTGGGCTCGATTTCCCAGCGATCCCCGATGCGGTGCAGGCGCTTGTCGGATTTCGCGAGATAATAGCGGTTGTCGAGATTGGGCAGCAAACCGTTAGGCTTGTGCTCGACATTTCCCTGGCCGGAGATTCCGGAATCGATCGTGACCGGCTCGCCCTCGGCCTTGTCTCCGTGACGCTTGATCCAGCACAAGCTGCGCTCATCCATGAACAGGACGCCGTCGCCGAAAACGGCGATGGCCCGGGGCAACAGAAGCTTGTCGAGAAAGACCGTGCGCTTGTCCACCTTTCCATCCTTGTCGCTGTCCTCCAGAATCACGATCCGTCCTTCCGGCACCGACTCGCCCTTGCCATCGACATCCGGCATGAACCCCCGCATTTCACAGACCCACATGCGGCCTGCGGCATCGAAATCCAAGCACACCGGTTTTTCCACGAGCGGCTCGGCGACGACCGCCTCGATGACGAATCCGGGTTCCAGACGGAAGGACTTCAACGCCTGGTCCACGGTCAGAACCGGGCTGGGAGAAATCAGTTTTTCAGGAACCACCGGTTTCATGGACGTTCCCCGATCTCCTTTTTGGGCGAAAGCGGTCAGTGAAAATAACAACGACAGAAGGGAAAATCGAAAAAACATAAAGAGACTACAGGCGGGTGATCCAGCGCAGTTTGGCGGAGCTGCTCCGCGGATTCAAGCGCCGCTCTTCAAAACCAGCAGTAATGGTGCCAACGCTCATCTCCGAATAAAAACCATCTCGGATACCGGCTTTCATATACTGTTTCACCCGGCGGTCCTCCCCCGAGTGGAAAGTCAGGATCGCCGCCCGGCCGCCGGATTTCAGGCAGCCCGGCAAAGCCCGCAAAAACGCTTCGAGCGCGGTGAATTCCTCGTTCACCGCGATGCGGACCGCTTGGAACACCCGGCGCACCGTGAGTTCCCGCTCGTCCACATCACTCACGCGGATGGCCTCGCGGATCGCTTGGGCAAAGGCGAGCGTGTCCGGGAAACGCCTGCCTGCCAACGCTTGCGCGAGGGATTCCGCGCGCGGCTCGTCGGAGTGCTCCTCCAGGGCCGCCTCCAGTTTCTCCACGCTGACCTTGGCCAGCCAGTCTGCCGCCGGCAATCCCCGTCCGGGGTTCATCCGCATGTCGAGAGGACCGGTGGCCTTGAAGCTGAAACCGCGCGAAGGATCGTCGAACTGCATGGAAGAGCAGCCGAGGTCCGCGAAGATGAAATCAACTCCCGCAATGTCGCGTTCCGCGAGCACCTTGGCGATTCCGGCGTAGTTCGAGCGCACACCTTCAAAACGATCCCCGCCGTAGCCCAAACCGCGCAGGCGGGCTTCGGTTTTCGGCAGCTCTAACGGGTCCACGTCCAGGCCGATGAGTCTGCCCGCCGGCGAGATTTTCTCCAAAATCCCGAGCGAGTGCCCGCCGTAGCCGAGAGTCGCGTCCACGCCGGTCATTCCGGGCTGGAGATGGAGGGCGGCGAGCGATTCCTCCACCAGAATCGGAATGTGCGTGCCCGCCGGAGTCTTGCCGGAAGCGATCACCTTGGCCACGGTCTCGCCGTAGCGGGCGGGATCGTGCTCTTTGTATTTGTCCTCGAAACGCCGGGGATTTTTTCCGCCATAGCGCTTGCGGCGGGGCGGACGCGGGAGTTCCTCGCTCACAGCTCGGAGTATTTCAGGTTGTTCCCGCGGGACTTTTCCACCGGGTAGCGGACGTCGTTGTGGGCGATCTTCGCCTGCATGACCTCGCCCAGATTCATGCCGAGATTGTCGGCGAGTTCGAATAACAGAATCGCGACATCCGCGATCTCGGAAGCGATTTCCTGCCGGTGATCCACCAGGCGTTTCTCGATCTGCTCTTCCTGCTGCCACACGAAATGCTGCATGAGTTCCCCGGCCTCGGCGGAGATCGCCACGGCGAGATCCTTGGCGTTGTGATACTTCCGCCATTCGCGGGCATCCACGAAGGTTTGGATTTGTGCGGTCAGCTCGGCTATGGAATCGCTCATGGCCGGGGTTTTAGCGGGGAAGCCGGGGGCAAGCGAGAAATTATCGGGCGGATCTGTCTGATCCGCCCGATCGTTTTAAAGAAAAAAGCCGCCCGCGCGTGAACGCGGGCGGCTCCATGAATCTGTTAGCCAGGATTACTCTCCGGCCACTTCCACGACCTCGTCAGCCGCCTTTTTCTTGGGGGCGGACTCGACGGCTGCCGTTTCGGCTGGCGCGTCTTCAGCGGTGGCGGGACGATCGACCCACTCGATGATCGCCATCGGTGCGGAGTCGCTCATGCGGGCGCCGAGCT
>CAYXZE010000060.1:0-11196 GCA_964469395.1 uncultured Luteolibacter sp. | reverse complement strand
CCTCCATAGGATTGACGCCATGCAACCAGTCCGCCACGCTGCGGCGATGAACGCAGCGCCTGTCGTCGGAATCATCATGGGAAGCACGTCGGATTGGCCGACGATGGAACACGCCGCCCGCACCTTGCGGGACTTCGGGGTCGCCTGGGAGGCGGAGGTCGTCAGCGCGCACCGGACGCCGGACAAGCTGGTGTCCTACGCCGCCGCCGCGCGCGGGCGGGGCCTGCAATGCGTCATCGCCGGAGCTGGCGGAGCCGCCCATTTGCCGGGGATGACCGCCGCGATCACCGACCTGCCGGTGCTCGGCGTGCCGGTGGAATCCAAGGCGCTGCAAGGCGTGGACTCGTTGCTTTCCATTGTCCAAATGCCCGCCGGAATCCCCACCGCCACCTTCGCCATCGGCAAGGCGGGCGCGGTGAATGCGGCGTTGTTCGCGGTGGCGATGCTCGCCAACCACGACGCCCGCCTCGCCGAAAAACTCGCCGATTTCCGCAAAAACCAAACCGCCGCCGTCAAGTCCGCCGCGCTGCCTCCTCTCGATCCCATTGACTGATTCCATGTCTTCCATTCCCCTTCACGCGCCGCATTGTGTCGTCGGCGTCATCGGTGGCGGCCAGCTCGGCCGCATGATCGCGCTGGCCGCCCGCCGGATGGGCGTGCGCACGGTGATCTGGACCGGCGGCCTTGAGGCTCCGGCGGTGGAAGTCGCCGATGAGGTCATCGACCAGCCTTTCGACGATTCCGCCGCGCTTGCCGATTTCTGCAGCCGCGTCACCGTTTCCACCGTCGAGTTTGAAAATATCCCGGCCGAGACGCTGGAAAAAGTCGCGAAATGCACCGGCCTCCATCCGTCGCCGCACGCCATCCGCATCTGTCAGAACCGCGAGCGCGAGAAAAATTTCCTGCGGGAAAATCACATTCCGCACACTTGGTTCGCGGTCATCGCCAGCGCCGCCGATCTCGCCGCCGCGCTGAAGGAACTCAACGGTCCCGGCGTGCTCAAAACCGCGGATTTCGGCTACGACGGCAAGGGCCAGGTCAAACTGGAAGGTCACGAGGATGCGGAAAAAGTGTGGGCCGCCTTCGATGCCCCGCGCGCCGTGTTGGAAGCGTGGGTGCCTTTTGAAAAGGAGCTTTCCGTGATGGCCGCCCGCGGTGCGGATGGCGTCACCGTGACCTACGATCCTGCGGAAAACCGTCACCGCCACCACATCCTGGACGTCTCGATCGTCCCCGCCCGCGTCTCGCCGGCGGTGGCGTTGGAAGCCGCCGCCATCGCCCGGCGGGTGGCGGAAGCGCTGGATTATCGCGGCATCCTCGGCGTCGAGTTTTTCCTGAAAACCGACGGCTCGCTGCTCGTCAATGAAATCGCCCCGCGTCCGCACAACTCCGGCCATCACACGCTCGACGCCTGCGTCACCTCGCAGTTCGAGCAACAGCTCCGCGCGGTGATCGGCCTGCCGTTAGGTTCCACCCGCCTGCTCAGCCCGGTGGTGATGCTCAATTTGTTAGGCGACATGTGGCCGGACGAGACCACCCCGCCGGACTGGCAGCCGCTGTTCGCCGATGGTGAGGCGAGCCTGCACCTTTACGGCAAGCGGCATGCGCGTGGACGGCGTAAAATGGGCCACGCGAATTTGTTAGGAAGCACTGCCGAAGACGCTCTGGCCCGCGCCGAGACGTTGAAGGAAACGTGGCTTAAGGAGGGTTGATCTCCGGTCAACCCGGGTCGACCGGAGATCGACCCTCCTCATGACAAACCTCACCGCCCATTGCCAGAAACCGCAGACATTTCCTCATTTCTCGGCGATTCCCGTTGGAAGGATCGTTTCGAAGACGAAATTCTCGCTGCCGCGAACCCGCTTGTCAGCAAGGTGCGGGATTTGCAACTGGAGGAAACCGCGCCGGGATCGTTCAGCCTGATCGCGCATGTGGCGAAGGATGAAACGGAGGTGAATCTCTGGCAGGCCGGGGCGGGTTGGGAATTCGAGACGTTCTGCTCGTGCGCGATCGGCAGCTTTTGCCATCACGCCGCGGCGGTCCTGCTGAAGGCGGCGAAAGAGCGGGATCCGGCGAGATTGCAGGGCCGGGGCATTGCCGGAGCCGTCGCCGCCGCGCTGCCGAGCGCGCGCGAACTGATGAAAGATCCGCCGCCGGACTTGCCGCGCCTGCGGATGGAGCCGCGCTTCGAGCTGCGCGTCACCCGCGAGCCGGTGGACAAGGCGACGCGGCTGCTGCTCCAGTCGTTGGGCCAGCCGGACCCGGATTTCTGGATTTCCGCCGAGGCTTCGGTGATCTACGGGCCGCATCGTAGTTCGCTGCGGTCCAGCTTGCCGGAATGGGTCAGCTCGATCACGCACGACGGCCAGGCCGCGATCCTCCAGCATGACGCCGCCGCGGAAAACGCCGCCACCCAGCAGCTCCGCGATACCGGACTTTCCTCGCTGCAATCGAACTCCGCGTGGCAGTTTCTGCTCAATCTCAAGTCCCGGGAAACGAACCGCAGCAAGACGCCGGACCGTTGGTTTCCCGATCCCAGCCGCGTGCCGACGGATGCCTTCTGGCACCAGTTTCGCGGGGAAATGGTCAGCCGCCTGGAAGGGCTCGGCTGGCAGGTCAGCGTCTCGGACAATGTCGGCCACCGCGTCCACGAGGCGGACCCGGCGAAATGGCAGAGCTCGCTCGACGCCGGTGATGGCGGGTGGTTCAGCCTGTCCGTGGGCTTCGATGTCGGCGGGCAGCGTTACGACCTGCTGCCGATTCTCGCGGGATTGTTAGAAAATGATTTCCTGGAGGAAACCCTCGACCGCCCGGACAACGGTTTCATCTACGCGCCGCTGCCGGATGGCGACGCGTTGAAACTGCCGATCGGCCGGGTGCGGAAAATTCTCCATCATCTATCAGCCCTGATCGACCCGAAATTCCCCGACAAGGCGCGGCTGCACGCGCTGGACGCCGCGTCGCTGGCGGGGTTGGAAGGACTCGGCATCGACACCCCGCCGGACCTCAAGGAGTTGTCGGCGAAGCTCAAGGATTTCTCCGGAATCGATCCGGTGCCGCCCGCCGCCGGCCTGCGGGCGACCTTGCGCGACTATCAGCTCGCGGGATTCCACTGGATGCAGTTCCTCGCCCGTCACGGCCTGCACGGGATTCTGGCGGATGACATGGGCTTGGGAAAAACCCTCCAGACACTGACCCATATTCTAACGGACAAACAGTCGGGGCATTCGCGCGGCTTGCCGGCGCTGGTCATCGCGCCCACTTCCGTCATTCCGAACTGGCGGGCGGAAGCGCTCAAGTTCACGCCGGATTTGCGGGTGCTGGTGCTCAACGGCCCGGAGCGGAAAAAATATTTCCGTTCGATTCCCCACGCCGATCTCGTCCTGACCTCCTTTGCCCTGCTCCAGCGTGACATCGACAAGCTCGCCACCGTGCCGTTCCACATGGTGGTGCTTGACGAGGCGCAATACATCAAGAACCCGCGCTCGAAAATGGCGCAGGCCGCCTGCAAGCTGAATGCGCGCAACCGCCTCTGTCTATCAGGCACGCCGATCGAGAACCACCTGGGCGAGTTGTGGAGTCTCATGCATTTCCTCGTTCCCGGCTTCCTCGGCACGGAGGACGCGTTCAACAAGCGCTTCCGCACGCCGATCGAAAAGGACGGCGACGCGGAGCGCAACGCGGTGTTGAAACAGCGCGTGTCCCCGTTGATCCTGCGCCGGACCAAGGATCAGGTGGCCAAGGAGCTGCCGCCGAAGACCGAGCTCGTCCACCTCATCGAGCTGAATTCCGGGCAGAAGGATTTGTATGAAACCGTGCGCGCTACCATGAACAAGCGCGTGCGGGAAGCCATCGCCGCGCGGGGCATCGAGCAGTCGCAGATCGTCTTCCTCGACGCTTTGCTCAAGCTGCGCCAGATTTGCTGCGATCCGCGGCTGCTGCCGGAGGACTACTCGCACGAGGTGCTGGAATCCGCGAAGCTGGATTTCCTAACCGAACTGCTGGCCCTTTTGATCGAGGAAGGCCGCCGCATCCTGTTGTTCTCGCAATTCACCACCATGCTCTCGCTGATCGGGGCGCATCTGGAGAAGGAAAAGATCCCGTATTTGAAGCTCACCGGAGCGTCAAAGGACCGCGGCAAGCTGGTGGAGGATTTTCAAAGCGGCAAGGCCCCGCTGTTCCTCATTTCGCTCAAGGCCGGCGGCACCGGCCTCAATCTAACCGCCGCCGACACCGTGATCCACTACGACCCGTGGTGGAACCCCGCCGCCGAGGCACAGGCCACGGACCGCGCCTACCGCATCGGCCAGGACAAGCCGGTGTTCGTCCACAAACTGCTCTGTCAGGAAACCGTCGAGGAGCGCATCCACAAGCTCCAACAGGAAAAAGGCAAGCTCGCCGCTGGCATCCTCGCGGACGCGGACATTTCCAACAGGCTCGATGCCAGCATGATCCGAACTTTGTTAGAAGAGTGATCGGCCTCCATTTTCTCTTCGCGGGATGCGCTCTCGCAACCGCTTGTTCTCGATGTGTCGATTTGCAATCGGTTTTGAACCCAGGCCCGGAGAGACTGGGCCGCATGTAGCGGCACTCTGTGAGCGTCGATGCCAATGGACAGCGCGAAAGCACCTCTTTCGCTTCGACAGTCATAGACTGCCGCTACAGGACGAATCATTGCCCTTTCACATCATCAATCACAGACTCCCCTACTTCTTCCCGAACCCGAACGGATCAAAGTCATCCGGCTCCTCACCTTTTTCCATCAGCGTGAGATAGTCCTCCATTTTCGCCCGCAGTGCGGAATCTCCGTAAAGGCACCAGCCTTTCACGGTGCGGCCTTCGGGAGGAGGATCGAGACGCGGAATGATCATGGGAGAGGGAGACTTGGTCACGTTCATTGCAGAACTGCGACGAGCTCCTCACGCACGTCGTCCGGAATTTCGGCGCGGGCGATGATTTCCGGCCAGAGTTCAAGCGGTGGCTCGGCGATGAGCGCGGGATCGAGACGGACGTTCTGGAGATCGTCGTAAAGGTAGCTCCGCCTTCCGCAGTGTTGCGCCTGGCAAGCCTGCCGGATGCCGGGGGCACAGGTTTTCCACGAGCAAATGCGGCCGAGGTATTCGCCTTGCGGGTTGCAGAGAAACACATCGGCACCGCAGCCGTCACCGGTCTGCATGGTTTTGCCGAGCAACTGGCGCGTGAGGCGGGCGAGCGTGGCGAGCGACATGTCGTCTGCCACCTCGACGAGCAGATCGACGTCCTTGGGGATGGCCTTGGGTGTGGCGAGCGAACCCAGCAGAGCGATGCGCCGCACTCCGGGCAGGTGGCGGGTTTCCTTGATGAAGACGAGCACGGCGCGGAGGAGGTCGGCGCGTTTGTCAGGCAGTGGCGGTGCTTCGAAAATATCGCGACCCCATTCCGGCTCGATGTTTTCATCGCGGAGCCACTCGACGATGCATTCGCGCTGGCGGCGGGTTTCAAACCAATGCCAGCGATGCTTCAACTCGACGTTACCGCCGCCGAACACAATGTCTTTGAAGCGCCGGAAGGCTCCCTTGCCGCGAATGGCCCGCGCCAGTTGCTCGCGCAGCGGATTGTCCGGCAGGGAATTCACGAACTCGTCGAGTCCGCCATAGGACAAGCTCTCGTAAAGATCGGCGGGCAGCATGAGGTTGTTTCCATCGGCAAACAGGACATCGATTTCCTCCTCGTCCTCGGGCGTGACGACTTTACCGGTGGTTAGATCGAGGAAGCAAACGCATGGCCCGTCATGATAAGCGGAGTCGACCGTGGTGACGAAGTCGAACATCGATTCAAGTTCGTCGATGTCGAGGTGCAGTTTGCGGATCGGGAGGGTCATGGCTTGTTGTTCCGATAGTGGTCCGTCTTCTTCAAGTTGGCGCTGCTCGATGAGGTCCCAGCGCTCCATCTGGTGTAAAAACACATCATCGGCGTTGGCAAGAAGCCAATCGTCGAGATCGTCGATGATTTGCCCATCGATCACGGTGACCCGCTGCTTGCGCCGGCGTTGCTTGCCACCAACGAAGAAATTATCCCAAACGAAGTGGCCCCGTTCGTCGGTATGATATTTCGGTTTCTTCGCCATCGGTTTTCAGATTGATCCGGATGATTGATTTTTTCGCGGATTTGAACCGCGGTCATGGCGGGAATCTATGGCAGGGCGGCACGATGACTCAAGTTTCAGATGAAAATGATCCGCCCGGCGATTTTCGCGGAACCGGGTGATGGCAGTCTCTCAGCGCACCTGCCACGAATGCTTCGCCCAGAAATCCCGCAGTTCGCTCACCGAGCCGTTGAAAGCATTGTGCTCTAACGGACGATCCATCGTTCCGAAATACTTCGGTGCTTTCCACGAGCCGTGGTGATAGTGCTGGGAAACGGAACGACCGGACCACTTGACGCCCGCGTATTGCCACATCGCCCAGTCGTCCCAGATGTCATAGGCGCGCATCAATTGTTGCGGAGTTTCAAAGCCGCTGTCGTGGGAGTAGAGCGCGATCCAGTAAGGGCATTGGCAAATCCGGCGTTTCTGCGCGGGGGATGCGTTGCACAGCGAGTGACGCAGGCGGGCGCTGTTTTCCAGATAGATCGCGGGCAGCACGCCGGTGCGCTGCTCGACGCGGTTGATGAAGGCGACGAGATCCGCCGGGCTGGATTTGGTGTCGAAATCACCGACTAACAAAACCCGGCGGCCGGGGGCGATTTGCCGCAGGCGGTCGATGTATTGGTCCGCCTGGGCGACCGGGCTGGAGGTTTTCAGGACGAAATAATAGGTGCCGAGCATCATGCCCTGGCGTTCCGCGGCCATCAGGAAATCCGCGCATTTGTCATCGAGCGCCAGACCCTTGCCGCAGCGGGCGATGAGTCCGTGCGCGCCGTTGCGGCGGAGCGCGGAGACATCGGTGGAGGAAAACGAATCGCCGGGGCGCTGCTTTTCCTTCGGATCGTAAGAGGAAACGTTGACGACCTTCGGCGCGTCCGGGAACGAGACCCTGCCGTAGTGGCTGCCGCCGCCACAACTGTTCAGCAGCCATGGAAGAATGGCCGCGATGAGGGGGATTGAAATTCGCATGCGCCATATAAACCCGAATCAGCCCGTGGATCAAGGCTGCGCGCTCAATGCGGGGCTGACGCATCTAAATTTTTTAGCCGCAAAAAGGCGAAAAAAGGGCGCAAGAAACTGCTTCGATCCGTTGATTCAATGGCCAGAGAATTGAAATAATGCTCAGTGCAATTCCCGCTGTCTCTTTGATTGCGCGATCACCCAGTCCGTGCGGACAATTTTCCAGGCCACAAGGATCAGGAGCATGGTCACCCATGGTCGTTTCATTTTTTAGCGGCATTCCTTCACAGCAACTCCTGCCGCCATTCCATGAACTCGGGATCCGGTGACACAGAGGTGGGCGGAGATGGTTTGGGGGCTTCCTTCGCCGCAGGTTCGCTGGTTTTCATATTGTTAGTTTTCCGGGGATGGAATGTGGCTGGCGGCGGGTGGTTTCGGCAATGATTCGCTCATCGTCTCGCCCCAATGTTGGAGGAAGAATTTCTTTTCCTGGGTGAGCAGGACCGGCGAGCCGGCGACGATCGAACGGCCGAGGATGGGGCGGAGCGAGGTGGTCATTTGCAGGGTCACCAGCAGGAAGACCACGCTCCAGATGGCCAGCGGGCCTTTTTGGGTGCCGCCGGTGGCGAAGATGACGGATTTCAGGAACCGCAGCGCGAAAGTCACCGCGATGATCCACGAGCCGACGGCCAGCGTGCCCATGAAACCGAAGGAATCGGTGGACTCCGCAAAAATCCACACGGCGGGCGCGAAGCCTAACAACAGCAGCCCGGCCAGGGCGAGCGCGCCGGCAAGGCAGGCGGCGAGTTGGGAAACGGACACCCGCGCGCCGGCCAGCGTGGAGAAAATGTAGAGGCTCGGAAAACAGATCAGCCCGGAGAAAACCAGGCCCGCGGTGATTTTCGCGGGAGCGGCCCACAGTTGTTCATGTTTTGCGAAACAGCCGAGGACGAAGCCGAAGAGCAGGATGGAAATGATCGCCATCAGGGCGAAGCGGCCGGTCGCGCCATGATTCGGCTCGGCCAGACGGGCGACCAGGGCATGCGGCCGGCGGAGCAGGGCCTCGAACAGGGTTTTGAGATCGAGATGTTCCGGAAGCGGGGCTTCAAGTGGCGGGGGTTGCGGGGGCTGGACGGGATTCGGGATTTCGGGCGGGTTCATGGGGTCGGTTTGGTTTGGTGGCTCGTTTGGATGGATTTGGCGACGGGGATCAGCAGAATCAGGACGATGAAAATGAGGGCTGGCAGGCCGTTGCCGCCGGTGGCGCGCTCGATGGAACTCCAGATCGATTCATAGAAATTTCCCTGCATCGGGTGATCCCGCAGGAATTGAACCTTCTGGCTCGGGGTGCCGAAGAACGGCCGGAGGATCCATGAAAACTGCGCGCCGAGGAATCCATTGCCACCCAGCCATGCGAGCAAAGTGACTGTGGCCGCCGCCCGGGTCGGCGCCTTCACCGCGAGGATGCGGTGAAGGTGAAGATTTGCGGTGATGCCCGCGAACCCGATGAGAAACGTATGGGTGATGAGATAGGCGGAATGGGCTGTGGGCGCATTCGCGGCCCCCGGTGGCGGGATATTCCAAGCGAGGAGCAGGGTGACTGGTGCCAGCGAGCCAAGAATCAAGGCGGCCAGGGCGAATGAACTCAGCAAGGCGAGCAGTGACTGGCGGAAACCGAGGCCGGAACCTAGCAGCAGGCCCAGCAGTCCGTTCAGCAAACCATTGCACCCCAGCGTGAGCGCGACGAGCAGCGGCAGTTTCACGGCCACGAATACTCCCATCACCGGATCCCGCCAGTAGCCGACGGTGAAGCCGTAAACCGCCAGCCCCGCGCAGGCGGTCGCCGCCACCGTGGCGACCCGCCGCGGGGTGGGCGCATCCAGCCAATCCGGTTCGGGCTGGATAAGTTGGCGGAGGTTCATGGCGCGGATTCAAAGCCCGCTTTGTGAACGGCTGATGCGGAAACCATGAGATTTCCGTGAATCCGCCATCGGAGATGACGCTTGAATGTTCCGGCCCCGCGCTCTAGTCCGAAGGCCGCATGCACCCTTACCAACTCCTCTCGCTCTTCACCACCGGCCTGGTGCTGGCGATCTGGCTGATCGGCATTCACGCGCTGATGCTGGCGAAACCGGTGGAAGTGCAGGCGTTTTTGAAAAAATTTCCGCGCAACGACCAGCTCGGCCAAATTTTGTTAGGCATCGGCCTCGCGTGGTTCTGGCTGCTCATCGCCCCGACCGGACTCGGCAAGCTCAGCGCGCTGACCATGGACCTCCGCGAATTCAACGGTGCGAAGCGCCTCCTGCAATGGGGCGTGCCAATCACGCTGGTGCTCGTCTGCCGCAGCGTGCGGGATTTCCTGGCCGTGCGCGCGCTGGGGCTGCTCGGGCTGATGGTCGCGGCACCGCTGCTCGGAGCCGCGTTTCTCAAGGACCCGTCCTCCCGCCTGCTGGTGCCGATTTTCGCCTACGCCGTGCTGACCGCCTCCCTGTTCTGCGTCGGCATGCCCTATCTTTTCCGCGACGCGGTGACTTGGGTGACGGCCGATCAAAAGCGCTGGACGCTCTGCTCGCTGGCCGGGCTCGGCTACGGCATCGCCACCTTGGTCTGCGCCATCGCCTTCTGGCGCGGGTATTAAAAAAACGGCGTCCAAGCGGACGCCGTCTTGTATAAGGAGGGTCGATCTTCGGTCGACCTGTCGATGGATGGAGAAAGAATAGAGCTTCGCACTCCCTTTCCCCTTTCATCGGCTTCGCGGACCGAAGCTCCGCGCTCCTTACGTCTCAATAAACCGGCGCGCCGGAAGTGTCGCCACCACCGGATGAACCGCCGCCGGTGGCCTTGGTCGCCGTGTTTTCCAGGCTTTCACCGCCCATCCGCATGTCACGGCCGAGACCGATCATCGTATTGCAGGAAGTGAAAAGCACGGCTGCGGCGGCACTGGCGATGAGAAGAAGTGATTTCATAGGAGTTTTTGATAACCCAAATTGCCGACCCTGCAAGTGGATATTGTAAGCTTTTCTTGAATTTCAACACTCACGGAGCTTTGGATTCCAACGGGATTTCCACCAGCAACGGCGACGTCGCGAGGTCGGAGGGCGCGACGACTTTTTCATCCAGCGGCAGGTTCTCCATCTTTCCGTAGCGCTCCTCGATCATCTTCCGCACCTTCGGGTCATCCAGCTTGTAGTCCCGGAAAAGGCGGGGTTCGCACAATTCGATGCCGGCGCGCTGATAGATTTTCCAGACCAGTTCGGAGCAATAGAGTTTGGTGTCGTCCCAGCGGAAACCGATGTCGTAATTCTTGCCGATCTGGGCCTCCGCCCAGGTGCGCGCGGCCTGATAGCTGGCGGGAGCCGGCGGGGTTTTCAGCCGCCGCGCCATGAACGTGCCGGGCTGGCTGCGTGACTTGAAATCTTCCAGCGAAACGACGCCCACCGGCTGCACGGCTTCCAGCACCATCGTTTTCCCGTCCTTCACAAAGACGATGCCGCAATGGGTGTAGGCCGAGCCGGTCGCCGCCATGATCGCCCCGCCCTGGCCGTGGGGGGAGCTGCTGAAGACGACATCGCCTTCCCGCAACACCGGCTCCCCGGCGAAGACCGGAAACAAAAACAAACCGGCGGCACCCAGCGTCAGGAGGAATTTCATGATCCGAACATCCTCCGCCTGTCGTCCGAATTCAAGGTGTGAAACCGCGCGTTTCAGCGAGTCGGCATTTGGCGTTTGCGGGAAAAGGCGTTATCACCCGCTTCATGAACGACCTCCGCGCCAGCGCCGCCGCCCTCGGCATCGAAAAAATCGAGCGCCACATCTTTCTTTGCGCGGACCAAACCGAACCCAAATGCTGCGTCAAGGAAGCCGGGCTGGCGTCCTGGGAATTTCTCAAACGCCGCCTCAAGGAGCTCGGACTCGCCACCGGCACAAACCCGAAAATTTACCGTACCAAGGCGAACTGCCTGCGCGTCTGCCTGCACGGCCCGGTCGCCGTCGTCTATCCGGAAGGCATCTGGTATCATTCATGCACGCCGGAAAATCTGGAGCGGATCATCCAGGAGCATTTGATCGGCGGCAAACCCGTCGCGGAGTTTGCCTTTGCGCGGAATGATCTC
>CAYXZE010000059.1:0-11198 GCA_964469395.1 uncultured Luteolibacter sp. | reverse complement strand
TCGGACAGCGCGCCCCAGCGGGAATAACTGGTTTCTAACGATTTTGCGAGTTTGTCCACGGCGTTGGTGACTTCGCGGAGCTTGCCGGGATTGTTGGTCACGGCGTCGCTGGAAAGCTGCTGGGTGAGGGTGGCTTGCGCGCCTTCGAGTTCGGCGATCTTGGCTTCGAGCGCGGTGAATTCGGTTTCGAGCGGCTTGAGGACTTTGGAGCGGATTTCGCGGGCCTCGGCCTCGATGCGGCGTTGTTCCTTGCGGCTCACGCCGGGGGTGGATTGGCGGGAGGATGACGAGCCGTTAGCGGCGGGCGTGCCTCCGAGAGTGGCGAGACGCGGGGCCTGGCCTTTTTTCGCGGCCTCGTCCTCGGCGGATTTTTCCAGATAGTAAGTGATGTTTCCGGCGTAGAGCACCGGTTGCTCGCCGGGGCGGAATTCGAGGGTCTTGGTGACGAGCGCGTCGAGGAAGGTCCGGTTGTGGGACACGATCATGACGCTGCCGGGGTAGTCGATGAGCGCGCGCTGGAGCACGTCCTGCGATTGCATGTCGAGGTGGTTCGTCGGCTCGTCGAGGATGAGGAAATTCGCCGGGCGCAGCAGCATGCAGACCAGCGCGACGCGGGAACGCTCGCCACCGGAAAGGACGCCGATTTTCTTGAAGACGTCATCGCCGCGGAACAGGAAGCAGCCCAGGACGTTCCGCGCCTGAGGGGCGGACTCGCGGGAGGCGGCGGCCTCGACGGTTTCGAGAATGGTTTTTTCCGGGTCGAGCTCGTCGGCGTGGTTCTGGGAGAAGAACGAGGTGGCGACCTTGTGGCCGAAGGTATGGGTGCCGGCGTCCGGTTCCTCCTGCGCGGTGATGAGGCGGCAGAAGGTGGATTTTCCCGCGCCGTTCGGGCCGACGATGGCGAATTTCTCGCCCTTGTTGATCTCGAAGTTGAAGCCGTTGAAAATGTTGAGCGCGCCGTAGCTTTTCGACACGCCTTCGAGTTTCGCAACCGTGTGGCCGGAATTCGGTGGCGGCGGGAATTTGAAATTCATCACCGCGTCGTCCTGTTCGGGGGCGGGGATGCGCTCGATTTTTGCCAACAGCTTGATGCGGGACTGGACGAGCGTGGCCTTGTTCGCCGAGGCGCGGAAGCGGTCGATGAAGCGCTGGGTCTCGGCGATTTCCCGCTGCTGGGCGGTGTATTGCTTGAGGCGGATTTCCTTCCGCAGCACGGACTCGCGCTCGAAGTAGGAGAAATTTCCCGCGTATTCTTCCGCCCGGCCGTGGGAGAAGGCGATGGTGCGGGTGCAGAGCGTGTCGAGCAGGGCGCGGTCGTGGGAAATGAGCAGGATCGCGCCGGGGTAGTTGACCAGGTATTGCTCGACCCAGATCTGGGTGCCGATGTCCAGGTGGTTCGTCGGCTCGTCGAGCAGCAGGACTTCCGGCTCTTGGAGGAACAGCTTGGCCATGGCGATCCGCATTTGCCAGCCGCCGGAGAACTCGGAGCAGTCGCGGGTGAAATCCTTTTGCTGGAAGCCGAGGCCCTTGAGCACGGACTCGATCCGCGGCTTCATGCGCGCGGGGTCGGTGGCGTCGAGCTGCAATTCCAGCTCGCCGATTTCCTCAAGCAGGTCGCCATAGGGGGACGAGCGCGGGTCGAGCTTGGAGAGTTCGGCGGAAAGGCGGTCGATTTTTTCGCTCAGCGCCATCGTTTCGCCGAAGGCGGATTCCGTTTCCTGCCACAGCGTGCGGCCCTTCACGTGGATGCCTTCCTGCGGCAGGTAGCCGATGCGGGTGCCTTTCGGCGCGTGGATTTGGCCGGAGGTGGCGGGGATGATGCCCGCCACGCACTTCATCAGCGTGGATTTCCCCGCGCCGTTGTGACCGGCGAAGGCAATGCGCTCGCGCGGCTGGACGGAGAAGGAAAGGTCGTTGAAAAGGACGCGGGGACCGAACTCAACGCGAAGGGACTGGATGGAAATCATCGGGGGCGGAAGATGCACGCCACGGCGGCGGGGTCAAGCCCGGGGGCGCTGCGGTGGAAGTTGAGAGTCTCACCCCGGCCAGAGCCACAGGATGAGGCCGCCGGCTGCGAGGGAAAGGCCGAAGGCCGCGGCCACGCGCAGGGTCAGCGCGCGCGGGCCGAGAATGGCGACGATGCCGAGCTTGAAGAGGAAATTCGCCATGGAGCCAATGAGGATGGCGCGCCAGGCGGTGGCCGTTTCCACGCTGCCGTGGTCGGCGAGCTGGGCGGTGGAAAGCGTGATGGCGTCCATGTCGGTGAGGCCGGAAATCATCGCCACGGCGTAAAGTCCGCCGGTTCCGAAGCGGTCCTTGGCAAACGCGATGCCTAACAGGACGAGCGCATACAGGAGGCCGAAGATCAGCGCGGGCCGGATCTCGGTGGGGTTTCCCTGCTCGGGCATGCCGGTATGGCCGTCGCGACTGAAAAAATACAGGCCGCCGGAAATCAGGCAGCAGGCGAGGAACATGGCGATGAGCGGCGGGGCGAGCGCACCGAAGGAGCCGGGCGCGACCACGCCGATTTCCACGACGACCCGGGCGATGGAAATGCATGACGCGATCATGATGACCAGTGCGCCAAGTGGCGCGAGATTGTGGTTTTCCGTGGTGCGGCGCGCGTAGCTCACCGTGGTGGCCGTGCTGGAAACCAAGCCGCCGATGATCCCGCCCAGCAGGGTTCCCGAGCGGGAGCCGAACAATTTGTAAGCGACATAACCGGTCAGGCCGATGCCGACGATGAGGACGACCATCAGCCAGATTCTAAACGGATTGAGCACGACATACGGGCCGTAGTTTTCGTTTGGCAGCACGGGCAGGATGATCAAGGTGATGAGCACGAACTGGATGATGGCGTGCATGTCGCGCTCGCCCACCGCCTGCGCGAAGCCATGGAGCGGCCCTTTGTAATGCAGTAGCAGCGCCATCCCGCCGCCGAGGACGACCGCGCTGGTCATGTCGCCGACGACGATCAGCACCCCGAGCGCGTAAACGAGCAGGGTGGCGATCTCGGTGGTCATGCCGGGATCCCTTCCGGCCTGTTTGAGTCTGGCGAGGTTGGCGGTGACGACCAAGGCGGCCAGGGCAAGCAGTCCGGCGGCGATGATCCATGTCCCGGTGATTTCTCCGATCTGCGCGCAAATGGTGCCGAACAGCGCGATGAAAGGAAAAGTCCGGATGCCGCCGATGGAGCGCTCGGTCCGCTCGCGCTGGAGTCCGAGGAGCATGCCCAGCCCGAGCGATACCACGAGCTGTTGGAGAACGATCAGATCCATGGGGCAGGGTAGCAGATTCCGGGCGCATGAAAAACAGGATCTCTGTCTGAACGGATTCCGTGTTTTCCCTTTTCAACGGGGGGCATCTTCCGCTTTGATCCGGCAACCCCAATCCCGCATGCCAGAACTCCCGAAAGATCCTCGTCCCTTTAAGCGCGCCATTCTCAAACTCAGCGGTGAAGCCCTCCGCGGGTCGGGGTCACGAGACAATATCTCGCCGGAAATCGTTGATCGCATCGCTTTGGAAATCCGCGAGGCGGTGCAAGGCGGGCTCCAGCTCGGAGTCGTGGTGGGCGGCGGGAATTTCTGGCGCGGCGCGAGCGCTTCCGCCCGCGGCATGGACCGCGCGACCGCCGATTACGTCGGCATGCTGGCCACCGTCATGAACGCGCTCGCCCTCGAAGGCGCGCTGGAACATCACGGAGTGAGCTGCGTGGTGCAGTCCGCCATCGAGATGAAAAACGTCGCGGAAACCTTCATCCGGCGGAAAGCCGAGAAACAGCTCGACGAGGGCAAGGTGGTCATCTTCGCCGCCGGCACCGGCAATCCGTTTTTCTCCACCGACACCACCGCCGCCCTGCGCGCCAGTGAAATGGGTGCCGACGTGATCCTGAAAGCCACCCAGGTGGACGGCGTTTACAACTGCGACCCGCGCGGCAACCCGGACGCCGTGCGCTACGAGACCGTCACCTTTCAGGAGTGTCTTTCCAAGCGCCTCAACGTGATGGACGCCACTGCCTTCAGCCTGTGCATGGATAACGACGTGCCGATCATTGTCTTCGATCTCGGCCCTCACGGAAACCTGTCCCACGCCCTGCGCGGCCTGCCGATCGGCACGCTCGTCCACGGCGAGTGAATCGCCAATATTCAATATTCAATTTCCAATCACCAATTCCCCATGGATCCCGAAGAAGCCCTTTTTGAAGTCGAGGAAGCGATGAGCAAATGCGTCGATTACCTCATCCACGAGTTCTCCGGCGTACGCACCGGCAAGGCCAGTCCCGCGCTGATTGAGAATCTGGACGTGCTGGTGCATGCCTACGGCGCCGTTTCCAAGCTCAAGAGCCTCGCCGTCATCAACTCGCCCGAGCCGCGGATGCTCGTCGTGCAGCCCTTCGACCCCGCGACCACCCGCGACATCGAGCGCGCCATCCGCGAGTGCAAGCTCGGTCTCAACCCCGCCGCCGCCGACCGCTCCATCCGCGTACCCATCCCCGAACTTTCCGAAGAACGCCGCCGGGACATGGTGAAGATGATCAAGCAGCTCGCGGAAGAAGCCAAAGTCCGCCTCCGCGCCGCGCGCAAGGACGGCATGGACATCGCCAAGAAAATGAAGGCGGGGAATTTCCTTACCGAGGACGGCCAGAAGGTGTTTGAAAAGGATGTTCAGGACCTGACTAACAAATACACCAAGAAGATCGAAGAAGCCGCCGTGGCGAAAGAGGCGGATTTGATGAAGGTGTGAGGCGGGAGGAATGTGTTCCGGCCGTCCCGGTCGGATCTGGCAGACGAGTGCTGCCAATGGCTGGATCGTGGCGCGGTGTGGGATAGGGTGCCCCGAATCAGTCAGCCGGTTGCATGCCAACTCTCCGGGGAACGGTTATCCGGCACAATCGGACTGGAACAAGCGAATGATGGAGCATGAAAACCATGCTCTATGTGAATCCGAAAGGCCTGACCCGAATGGCGCTCACTTAAGGCGGTTGATCGTTGATATTTCCGAATAAAAAGGGGGTGAAAAGCCCCGCAGGAACCTCCCCGCGGCACGTCTTCCGCGAAAATCCCCACAACGGAGCAAATCGCCGTGTGGCTTAAGTGAGCGCCATTCAGGCCTGACCCCATTTAGGCATCATTAATGGAAGTGATTCAACAATAGTCGATATATGAACAATAAACACCTGAAGCAATTGGTTGTAACCCTGTTTTTCATGCTTGCATGCATGGCCTTGCCCGCCAATGGCAATCTCGTTACCGCGATCCAGCCGGATGTATTCATTGAGCAGGCCATGCAGCTGAAAGCGCAAGCGGTAGGCGTGACAAGATGGGGGCTTACGTGGAATCTGTCACAAGGCGATAAAAGAGTTGCGACCATGTATCTTTCCATTCATCCAACTCCCGATGCCGCCAGGAGGACATTTGAGGCATACTGGAGATCCTTTCCATCTGGCATAAGATTCCTGCAAGACGAGGAAGGTCCGGGCGGTCCGGGTGAGAAACATGTCTTTCAAAGAAGCCGGTTATCCTTTGTTCGCAACAATGTTTTCATCATTATTCACTTGGGTGAATCCAACGATCCAGAGTCCACGGACAAACAGCTTTTGGAAAAAGCGGGACTGATTGACAAGGCTCTCCAACAGGAAAAAGGAGCGCCCGGAGTCACACGGGGCGACAAGGTGGACGCGGTGATCATTGAAGAGGGAATCTATGGGTCTGACAAGGTGGGTTGGAAAGTAAAGGCACACAGGGAATCCGCGCCAAATGTGCAGGCGCAGGGGAAATGGGTTCAGCGAGTGATGGTGGAGGTGAAGCATGTTTTTTCTCCACGGATGATTGCGTGTTTGCGGTGAAGCTTTACACACAGGAGGAAGTGAGTGCCTTCGTTAAAGAAGCCATCGCACGGAGGGCGAGGGAAAAAGCGGCTGCGGAGCTGCCGGAAAGGACGCGGAAAACCGAGGCCGCCCTCGCGGTCTTAAAGAATGCCGATTCTACGGAAGGGGGGCGTTTGCAAGCGATCGGTATTCTAAGGGAAACTAGATTCCCTTCGATGGTTCCCGTGTTGCTGGATGAACTGAAATCCTCGAAATTCCCATCCGTGAGAACTAAAGCCGCAGGTGCAGTAGCAGAATTCAAAGACAAAAGAACGATTCCCGTCTTCTTGAAGATACTTGAGAATCTTCCAACTACCGGATTCGACACGAATCGGGTTGAGGTTTCATATGAAGTCGGCATGCGGTGCGCTGCGGCGCGCGGACTTGGGAACATCGGAGACCCCGTGGCGCTGCCTGTTTTACGGAAGGTTCTCAGCCGGGAAAATGAATTCCAACGTGTGCGGGAGGAGGCGATGGATGCCGTGGGAGCGATGAAAGACAGGCAATCCGCCGCCATGATCCTGAAGGTGATCGCAACACCGCCCACTGGTGATATTAATCAGGAAGACAGGTCTGACGAAGAAAGGTATCGGAAAGAGGCGATTCGCGCGATCTCGGAGATCGGCGGGGTGGAGGCACTGCCCGCGTTGCAAAGGCTGGCCGACGATGATTTGGAGTATCCCCGGCTGCGCAAGTATGCGGAGGAATGCATCAAACGCATCCAATACAAAGCGAAGGAAGCGAAGCGGTTGGAAGAATTGAAAAAGAATCCGCAGGA
Source organism: uncultured Luteolibacter sp. (assembly GCA_964469395.1). Lineage (GTDB taxonomy): Bacteria > Verrucomicrobiota > Verrucomicrobiia > Verrucomicrobiales > Akkermansiaceae > Luteolibacter. The sequence goes on along the minus strand of CAYXZE010000059.1, from coordinate 4,554 downwards.
ATGACAAAGGTATGAAACTCCATGTGAGGTAATTGGTGTTTGCGCTCACCCGGCGATCCCGAGAATACGCGCCTGGTCGAAATCAAACGGCGTCAGCTCGACGATGACCTTTTCGTCCGCGGCGAATGCCGCCTTGGCCTCGGTGAGCGGTTTGGAAAGGTGGGCGAGGATCGGTTTGCCGTTCGGCAGGGCCACCCGGTAGAGGACCGGGTTCAGGTTCTCCAAAATTTTCCCAATGGCTTGAATCGAGGCGTCTGGCATGGCGGGCGGAGTCTCAGCCCGTCACCCCGTCGCGGACAAGCACGAGTCGGCGGCAAATTTCGACCAAAATCCTGAGGGGAAAACGATCACCTTGCTTGACGGGAGGCGCAGGAGCATCATCATCTCCCATGCCGTTCGTCACGTTCGCGTGATGGACGGAAATTTCAACCCTTCCTCCACCCTCACCGCCATGAACTTCCGTTTAACATCCATCATCGCCACCCTTGGCTGCGTCTTGTTGGCTTCCTGCTATCCTTACGACGAAAGCAAGCAGCAGAAGCCGAACCAGAATCCCAAGCAAAAGACCGTCACCACTGCCGAGCAGCAGAAAATCCAGGAGCAGCGGGACCAACTGAAAGCGAAGGACGAGGCGAAGAAAAAGGAAGAAGAGCTCAAGAACCAAGTGGTCGAGAATACGGGCACGACGACTCCGACCAATAACACTCCCAAGCCGCCGATCGAGGAAAAGCGCACGGACTACGCCGTGGCGAACAAGGTTCCCGGCAAGGAAGGCTACGTTTTCAGCCCTTATAACAACAAGCTGGTCGATGTCCGCGACATCCCGAGCGGCACGCTGGTCCAGGATCCGACCTACACCGGAGCCGGCAAGGGCTACTTCCGCGTGCCTTGAGATGGGTTGATTTCCCGGTAATTCTCACCGGGAGAACCGACCGGGTCCGGCATACTGGACCCGGTCTTTTGTTTTTCATGAAGACCGATTTTCCAATCATCACCATCCTCGGCGGAGGGTTGCTCGGCGGTTCGCTCGCCCTCGCGCTCGCCGCGCTGGAGAATCCGCCGGTCGTCCGTCTCTGGGCGCGCAAGCAGGAAACCGTGAACGAGGCGGAGAAACTCGGCATCGCCAACGTCACCGCCGATCTCGCCACTGCGGTCAGGGAGGCGGACCTGGTCATTCTCGCCGTCCCGGTCGGCGCCATGGCCGCGTTGGTCGCCGCCGCGCTGGAGGCTGGTTTGCCCGCGGGCTGCCTGCTCAGTGATGTCGGCAGCGTGAAACGCGTGGTGCACCGGAATGTCGGCCCGTTGCTCAGGGAGCGCGGCATCCGCTTCATCGGCAGTCACCCGATGGCCGGCTCGGAGCGCAATGGTTTGGCGGCGGCTTCGGAAAACTTGTTCTGCAATGCCGCTTGTCTGCTCACCAACGACGAGGGCGCCCCGGCGGAACAAGCCGCCGCCTTGGAGCGGTTTTGGAAAATGATCGGTTGCCGCACCTCCTGGATGAGCGCCGCGGTCCATGACGAACTCGTCGCCCGCATCAGCCATTTGCCGCATCTCATCGCGGCCAGCGCCGCGCGGGTTTGCCTGAAGGACCCTTCGGAAGGGCGTTTCGGCGGCGGCGGATTGCGCGACACCACGCGGGTCGCCGGCGGAGACCCGGACATGTGGGCGGAAATCGCCATGGAAAACCGCGAGGCGCTCACCGGCCTGATCCGCGAAAGCATCGACGACCTGCGCGAAATCCTTGCCAGCCTTGAAAGCGTCAACCAAGAACAAGCGCGTCAATGGCTGGCCACGGCCAAGCAGCGCCGCGCGCCGTTGAATACAGCCCAATAATTTTTTCAGTCCCATGTCGGAATTTCGAGTCAAAGCCATTTCCAAGCTCCAGGCGGAGTTCACCGTCCCCGGCGACAAAAGCATGTCCCACCGCGCCGCCATCCTCGGCGGACTTTCCAACGGCGTCTGCACCATTCGCAATTTCCTGCCCAGCGAGGATTGCGTGAACACGCTCAACGCCATGCAGGCGCTCGGTGCCCGCCATGAAATCCTCGACGAACTCGTCGGCTACGGCCCGGTCAATCTGCGGATCCACGGCCAGTCGATGAAACTCTCCGCGCCCACCGCGCCGATCGACTGCGGCAACGCCGGCACCGGCATGCGCCTGCTCGCCGGTCTGCTCGCCGGCCAGACCTTTTCCTCGGAACTCTTCGGCGACGCCTCGCTGTCCTCCCGCCCGATGGGCCGGATCACCGTGCCGCTCGGCCAGATGGGCGCGAACATCGAGACCCGTGGTGAAAAGCCCGGCTGCGCGCCGCTTTTCATCCATCCCGCCAAGCTGGAACCCATCACCTACGACATGCCCGTGGCCAGCGCTCAGGTGAAAAGCGCCGTGCTGCTCGCCGGACTCTTCGCCGATGGTAAAACCACCGTCATCCAGCCCGCCGAGACCCGCGATCACACCGAGCGCATGCTGGCCGACTTCCAGGTGAACACCCGCCGTGAAGGCAACGCCATTTCCATCGACGGCGGCCAGATGCCCGAGTCCTGCGATTTCACCGTCCCCGGCGACATCTCCAGCGCGGCCTTCTGGCTCGTCGCGGCGGCGGCTCTGCCCGGCTCCCGCCTGCTCATCAAGGACGTGGGCCTCAACCCGACCCGCACCGCGATTCTCAAAGTGCTCAGCCGCATGGGTGCCCACATGAGCGAGATCGTTCACAGCTCCAGCGGCGAACCCATCGGCAACATCGAGATCCACGGCGCGGAACTCACCGGCACCACGATCTTCCTCGAAGAAGTGCCGAATCTCATCGATGAAATCCCCGTCATCGCCGTGGCCGCCGCACTCGCCCAAGGCCGCACCATCATTCGCAACGCCAAGGAACTGCGCGTCAAGGAAACCGACCGCATCACCACCGTGGTCAACGGTCTCCGCGCAATGGGTGCCCATGTCGAGGAGTTCGAGGACGGCATGGAAATCGAAGGCGGCAAGCCCTTGCACGGCGCGGTCATCGACAGCTTCGGCGACCACCGGATCGCCATGGCCTTCGCCATCGCCGGACTTTTTGCCGAAGGCGAGACCATCATTCGAAACACCGAGTGCGTGAACACGTCCTATCCGGGATTCTCCCATCACCTGAATGCGATCCGTCACGAGCACTCGCACGCCGCTGACTTTACCCTGCCCACCGTTTCCAAAGCGTGAATACCAACACCACCTCCAAGTTCGCCATCGCCCTCGATGGTCCCGCCGCTTCCGGCAAGAGCACGCTCGCCCGCGAAATCGCCAAACGCCTCGGCCTCGTCATGGTCAACTCCGGCGCCATGTATCGCGCGGTGACCTGGAAGGTGCTCAAGGAAGGCATCGACCCCGCCGACTCCGCCGCCGTCGTCGCCCTGCTGAACCGCATCGACATTCACTGTGGTGAAGCCGGCATGACCTCCACCTGCGCCATCGATGGCGTGGACCCCGGTGACGAACTCCGCGGCGAGGCCATCAATGCCAACGTCTCCGCCATCGCCGCCATCCCGGAAGTCCGCGACCGGTTGGTGACGCTCCAGCGCAGCTATCTCGACCACACCAGCGTCATCATGGAAGGCCGCGACATCGGTTCCGTGGTTTTTCCCGACACCCCGTTCAAGATCTACGTCGATGCGGATGAATCCGTCCGCGCCGCCCGCCGGGTGGGTGACGGCGAGGTCGATTCCGTGGCCAAGCGCGATGCCGCCGACAGCAAGCGGACGCTCGCGCCATTGATCGTCGCCGAAGGAGCCGTGGTGCTCGACAACTCGCACCACACCATCGAGAGCGGCGTGGATGCCGCGCTGGAAATTCTCAAACAACAAGGCCTGCCTGGAACGGGCGCCTAACCCATTTCCCTTTGAAACCTTACACTCAAATGCGCTGGGTTTACTGGCTGGGCTGGATGGCATTCGGCGCGGCCTTCCGCACGCTTTTCGGCCTGAGAATCGTCGGCCGTGAAAACCTGATCACCGAGGGGCCGGTCCTCGTCGCCTCGAATCACCAGAGCTTTCTCGATCCGCCGCTGATCGGAAATCTCTACGACACCGAGATGGTTTTCCTCGCCCGCAAGACCCTGTTTGTCGGCTTTTTCAAATGGCTCTATCCGCAATGGAACGCGATCCCCGTGGATCAGGACCGCCCGGACATGAGCAGCCTGAAAACCATCATCCGCAAGCTCAAGGAAGGCCACCGCGTGCTGGTTTTTCCGGAAGGCGCGAGAACGCTCGATGGAGACATCGGCACCGCCGCCCCCGGCATCGGCCTCATCGCCGCCAAGTCCGGCGCGGTGATCCAGCCGGTTCGGATTTCCGGTGCCCGCGACGCGCTGCCCCGCGGTTCCGCCCGCATCCGCTTCGCCCGCATCACCGTCAGCATCGGCCCGGCCATCCGGCTCACGCCCGAAGAACTGAAAGCGGCCAGCGGTAAGGACGGCTACGAACGGATCACGGAAAGGATCATGAGCGCGATCAGCGCGCTGTGATTCGACTGGGCTGGCGGTTTCCAGCGGCAGTGATACCACTCTCAACACCTCGCGG
>CAYXZE010000058.1:0-11321 GCA_964469395.1 uncultured Luteolibacter sp. | reverse complement strand
TTGCAGAGCGCCACCACGTTTCCGCACCCGTTTTGGGTGCCGCACGTTGAATGATTCGGTTTCCATGGTGCACGCCGCTGTGCGAATCCTGCTCCCAATCGGGCACATGATTTCCCGGGCTCCATGGATGATGGCGGCATGCTTGGCTACCAACCTCAATGCAACTTAAAGAGCGCGAAGGAATACTTCGAACAGCATCTTGCCGTCGGCGAGTATTACAGCGAAGGGCAGATTGTGGCCGGCGAATGGATGGGCGAAGGAGCACGCTTGCTCTCCCTAACTGGCGCGGTGAAGCTCGATCAGTTTCTCGCGCTCTGCGACAATCTCAATCCGACCACTGGAGGAAAATTGACCGTCCGCACGAAGACGATACGGAAATCCGTGAATGACGACAACTCCGTAAGTGAAGTGGCGAATCGCCGCGTCTTCTACGACTTCACGATTTCACCGCCGAAGTCGGTTTCGATCCTCGCGCTTGCGGGTGGGGATGAGCGGATCATTGCCGCCCACGATGAGGCGCTGCGCGTGATGATGCGCGAATTGGAAAGATTTGCTTCCACACGGGTCCGAGCGAATAAGAAGGACGAAAATCGCACCACCAGCAACGTGGTCGCAGCGGTCTTCCGTCACGACTGTTCGAGAACGCTCGATCCACACCTGCATTCCCATTGCATCGTGTTCAACGCCACCTTCGATACGGAGGAGAACCGTTGGAAAGCATTGCAGAACCAAGAAATGCTCAATGCCCGCAAGTATGCCGAAAACGTGTATTACCACGAGCTGACCCGAACGCTTCGCAGCTATGGCTACGGAATCGAAAACAAGGCGCGCGGAGATTTTGAAGTGATCGGCGTGCCGCAATCGCTGAACAAAACATTCAGCAAGCGCCATGAGCAAATCGACGAACAGACCCGCGCTTTGCTGGAATCCAACCCGGAACTGGCCGGGCGGAACATGGCTGCAGTGAGGGAACATGTCGCGCATCGCCGCCGTCCGCGGAAAGCGACGCATATCCCCCTTGACGCTCTCCGCCGCGACTGGCGGCGACAGATGAGCGACGACGAGGCGGAAAATTTGCAACAGCTCAAGAACGGTGCGAATGGCAAAAATCCGGTGCCGTCGGCGATGGATGAGGCCGCCGCGTTGCGTTGGGCGGAGGAGCATGTTTTCGACCGCAAATCTCTGGTGCGAGAACATGAATTATGGTGCTTCGCTCTGGAGCGCGGGCGCGGTGAATCGTTCACCCTCGAAGCGCTTCATGCCGCGACCGAACGGGCCGAGTATATCCGCGACCAGGACGAAGCCCGGCGCTTGACGATGCTCCCGGTGCTGAAGCGGGAATGGGAAATTGTCTGCCTCGCCAGCGAGGGGAAAAATGCATGCTCCTCTCTCGTCCCTAAATGGAAAGAAGCCGGCGCACTGAGTGCCGAACAATTCACCGCTGCACAGCACCTACTGGAGTCGAACGATTTCGTCATCCTGTTTCGTGGCCGGGCCGGAACCGGCAAGAGCTACACCTTGCGGGCGGTCCACGATGCACTGAAAGCGCATGGCCACGCCGTCGAAGTCCTCGCCCCCCAGCGGCAGCAAGTGGCCGGACTGGCGAACGATGGCATGGAGATCGCGCAAACCGTCAGTGCATTTCTGACACGACAGCGAATGAAAACAGGAGCCGTCGTCATCGTCGATGAAGCCGGACAAATTGGAGGGAAAGACATGCTCGCTTTGCTCTCCTTCGTGCAAGGTCACGGAGGCCGGGTGATTCTTTCCGGTGACACCCACCAGCATGGCGCGGTGCAGGTTACGGATGCGATGGATGCCATCGAGAAATACGGGCAACTGCCCGTCGCTGAATTGAAGGAAAACCGGCGGCAAGATCCGGCCCGCGCTCGCAATAAGGCTGAACGGAAATCGATCACAGAACACCGGCAGTCGGTGACAGAGGCATCGGAGGGTGACATCACCGCTTCCTTCGACCGATTGGACAAGATCGGTGCCATCGTGGAATGCACCCCTTCCGACCAGCATGAGAAACTCAGTCAGCACTATTTGGAGTTGGTGAAGCCCGGCCAATCCACGCTGATCGTCACCCCGACCTGGGATGAAATTCACCGCGTCAATGACGAGGTGCGGCGGAGCTTGCAGGCCGCTGGATTGATCGGCAAGGAGGAGTGGCAAGTCGCCACCCATCAGGCGCTCGATCTGAGCGACGCGCAAAAGCGCGATGACCGATACTACGGAGACAATACTGTCATCGTCTTCAACCAGAAGGCTCGAGGCGCGCCAAAAGGTGCCACCGGCACGCTGGTCGCCATCACCGACGAAAGCATTGTCGTCGAGGCCGCCGGAAAAATCCGCGATGTTCCGTTCCGGTACGCGGGCAAGCTGACGGTTTGCCAGACCCAAGAACTCCAACTTTCCCGTGGTGACAGGCTTCAGCTCAAAGCGAATGCCAAGGCAATCGATGGCAAGCGGCTCATGAACGGCGAACTCGTCACCGTGAAACGAGTGAAAGCCGATGGCAGCATCCGGCTCGATGACGGCCGCATACTACCTCCGGAATACCGGCAATTCGTCCGTGGCTACGCCGTCACGTCATACGCATCCCAAGGGAAGACGGTGGACTACGTTCTCTTTTCGGATTCCTGCATCAAGGTGGCGACGAACGCCCAACAATGGTATGTGACGATTTCGCGAGGTCGCCGGGGAGTTAAGATTTTCACCACCGACAAGGAGCAGTTGCGGAAAAACGTGACGGCGTCCGGCAAGCGCGAACTGGCGCTCGATCTGGTGCACGGCAACGCGGAAGCAATCGTACAATCACGCAACAAACGGCGCTTCTACGGCCACCCGACGCTGCAATCCCTGATCCAGAGCATCAACCAAAGCTATCAGACCTTCAAGGCCCACCGCGAGCGGGCCATACACCTGCAAAAAATCAACCCAACCATAAAACCATGATCCGTTCAGACGACTACTCATCAGGCCCGGAAAACCGCCCGGGCACCCGCACCGAAAAATGCTGGCACCGCGAACCGGGTGCCCAGACGATCCGGCTGGAAACGCAAAACAACGGGAAATTTCTGTTTCCCTACCACCACCTGGTGTTTGCGCATCTTGCTGACGCCGGCGACGGGAGCGAAGCGCTCATCTTGGGCTTTCCTTCCCATCAAGTGACCATCCAAGGAAAGCGGCTGACTCCGCTCCTGAAAGCCCTGGAGGATTTCTCGGCGGCATGGGTGCGCGTGATTCCACAGCGCTACGCGGCGATAGCACCGGAGGGTGCCGCCGTAGTGACGGAAATCGAGATTCTTCCAATAACAGATATCTCTACCTCATTGGATCAATGATTGCCAACAGAGTTCCATGGTCATCATTGACGAGACTGTTAGCGTCTCTTTTCTGAGAAATCGCTCAAGCCACCCAATCCTTGAGCTTTTTGAGCGGGCGCACTTTCACCACCGTGGATGCTGGCCGTGCCTTGAACATCACTTCCTCTTTGGTGAACGGGTTGATTCCCTTGCGGGCCTTCACCGCAGGTTTTTTCACCGTGCTGATTTTCAGAATCCCAGGCAGAACAAACTCTCCAACGGACTTTTTGTTCACATGAAGCTGGATCACATCCGCAAGGCTTTCCAACATTGCGGACACCTCTTTCTTGCTCACGCCGGTGCTGGCAGAAATGTGTTCGAGGATCTGAGTCTTGGTGAATTTCGAGTCGGTAGATTTCTTTGCAGGCATGAGTTATTAGCGTCCGTTTCCAGTCATGATGTCAAGAATACCTTGGGCTTCGTCACGGGATTCGCAGGCTGTTGGAAATCAGCAGGATTCCGTGAGCCATCAAGCCCCTTGGCGATTTTAGTGGTCCCTCCCGTTTTGCACCCGGAAGAGAACGAAGATCGACCGTCCGGATGGAAGTCTTGCGGCATGATACCGCTAGCCGAAGCGGGAAGGCCCGCCGCGGCAACGGCTTTGAGGCCGGGCGGAAGGAGTCACCTTTCCGCAGCGATGATGCCGATCTTTGAATCCGCCCCAAAAATGTTGCGTATCTGTTTTATGAAATCCTCGATGACCTCATGCTTATCTTGTCCCTGGACTACCAGCTTCTTCGTCTGGCTTGAGAAATCCGCGAGTTCATCGGGAAAGGTGGAAGCGACGAGAATAAGGCTGACCTCCCAGGAAGCAGAGCTTTGATCCTCTGGAAAAAGACCGATGAGGTGAGCCCGGTAAACCGAATTTCCATAAGACCAGAGCAGGGCCTCCAGAGAATCGGTCGGAATCTTAGCGCTCGGTTTTGCAGATCGGGTAACTTCGATGTGAACGATTTCCTCCATGGCCTATTCTGGCAGTTTGCTCAGGGCAAGCCAGTCATTAATGGAAATCGTGTGAAACCGCGGCTTGGTTCCGATCACTGCGCGGCGGAGCGGAAGGACCTCGGTCACATACACCATGGGCTGATAGCCCTCGGTGCGTTGAAGGCGACCGTGGGCAAGCAGGAATGCAGGAATGGCTCTGCGGTGATGCGCGAGCCCATGGCGCATCGCGATGATGTACCGCCGGCCACACCGGCTAAGCGGGCAGCCTGGGCGGCCGAATCGGCTGGAAAACGAGAGCGCGGTCGCAAGCATTGAATTTGGCTGCAATTCCCCGTTATTCTCCTCGCATGAACAAAATACGCCCTGTCGACATGATCTTCCTGGATGAGCTTTTTGACATGGGTGGCGGATACGTTCTGAATTTCACCGACAGGACATTCACCCACTTTTTCGCGTCTGAACTCAACATCGATATCGACGCTTCACAGTATCGCACTGAAGGAACGTCGAAGGCAAAGCGTCTTCGGTGTTTTCTCAAGGCAGTGCATACGCCTGCAGTTGTGAAGACCCTCAAATCTCTGTGGGAGTACCGGCAGGCACTCCGGAATGGCACGGCAGCGACCGATCCCGTTCCGAATGCGGAGGGTCGCTTTCTAGCGCTGATCGATCGACTCGAAGGCCGATCAGGAACAGCCTCGCCGGTCGGCCCGTCTCCCGTACCAGCTTTCGATAGCGGGAAAGTTGAAGGATTGAAGGCGCAGATCCTGGCTCTCGCACAGATGGATGCTCAGGCCCGCGGCATCGCTTTTGAGAGATTCCTCAAAGAGTTGTTCAACCTTTACGGGCTGGCGGCCAGGGATCCGTTCCGATTGGTGGGCGAGCAAATTGACGGAAGCTTCCTTCTGGCCGGGGAGATCTACCTTTTGGAAGCGAAATGGCATTCACACCCAATCGGGGTTGCGGATCTTCACACGTTCCATGGCAAGCTCGATCAGAAGGCGGCGTGGACCCGTGGTCTATTCGTCAGCTACAGCGGCTTCACCGAAGATGGCCTGACCGCGTTTGGAAGGGGCAAAAAGGCCATCTGCATGGACGGTTGGGACCTTTACGAGGCGCTGAATCGAGAACTTCCCTTGACGGAGGTTTTAAATCGAAAGGTTAGGCGCGCCGGTGAAACCGGCCAGCCTTTCTGCCGGGTGGTCGATCTGTTTTCATGATCCGCCAGCAGATTTTGAAAGGTCAGTTTCATTGAGGTTCATTAGGCAGCCATGAGATGATCGAAGTCATTCCGAGCTGTAAATTTCCGGGAATTCTGCCGGAACTTCCCGGAGTCATCACCATCCGAATACCTTTCGAAGTGATCTCCTCGTATGGGCGGGAGTTGAGACTGAGAAACTTGAGCCTGGTAGGAGATGCCTGATCGCTGTGGGAATTGATCAGGTCCTCGCGGAGGTCGTCTGTGTCGGGCATCTCACAACGGTCAACGATCTGCAGCCATCCACCGGGTCTGAGTATCCTGTCTGCCAGTTCATAGACCTTGTTCTGGACGTGAAGGCGGTAGGTGCCCGTATCGTCAATGTTCAAATTTGAGATGTTGCGGCACGTCTGCCGGGCTTTGAAGGTACCCATCAGCCACACCGTTATAGCGTCGAACGGTCCCTCTTTCTGCAGGAAATCAAGGAGGGCAGCATCCTCCAGAAGAATATCAGCGTGAACAACGGTCACGTTTCTCTCGCGAGTCAGGTCTCCCTGGTCGGTAAGAAGATCGTGGGAACCATCCGGGTGCTCCCGATAATAAAGCCGGACGATTCCGGTTACGGGCCGACCCGACGCGCTCACAGTTTCACAGGTCGAGTCGAGGCAGTCGGCATTTTCTTCAAGGGCGACAATAACTGGGGAAAAACGATCGAGTAATGCAAGGAGCCCATTGCCAGTGCCGCACCCGATATCGAGGACCTTCTTCGGTTTGAGTGGATCAAGCAGAGACGCCATCCATTCGTAGCAACCCTGATTTTCAAAGTTGGTTGCATTGTGATTCCAATGATCGCGGTAGAGCGTTTTTTCCTGAGTAGTGTGCGGCAGAATCATGTTGCGTCGGGCGACTTTCCTCCAACGGGTGCTTCTTTGCCATCTCAATATTGGAGCCAATCCAGCCGTTTTGCCGCCCGGCCTTAAAAGAGTTCTTCAAATCTTGTGTCCAGAGCCGGGCCGAATGACGTTCGAAGCAGGGTAGCGCTACGACCAAGGGAGAAGGACTCCATTCTCGGTTTGCACCCACACGGGAACGAAGGTTGACCGTAAGGATGAAAGACTTGCGGCATGGTCCCACTGACCGATTACGAGTCGCTCAGCCGTGAGGGACGGCTCCGCCGGGTGTGCACCTTGCTCGCCAAGGCCGTAACCCTTGCGTGGATTCGCGAGCAAGCCGCCAATGGCGATGCCAAACCGATACCCGTGGCAAGGAAGGAACCTGGCCCGGTGGTAGCAGTCTTCCAAATCGAAATCTTTACGCCGACTCGGTTATCTGACAAAACTTGTCCATGACTAACGGTTCAAGCAGGTTGACGAAAGAGGCTGAGCGCGTGATGTGTCATAGTGATCGAGGACAGTTTCGGAAGGTGACCATCGTCTATTCCGACGGAAGTCCGTTTTTCCATGGCTGGATCCAGATCTTCGGCGAAGACGACGGCAGGAATGGTCCCACGATCTTCCCAATGAATTTCGTCAACCATCGCCTCGATCCAGATCAGGCGAATCGACGTGAGGAGTTCTGGGTGGCCGGCGAAATTGTCTCGAATGATGTTGTGATCAGGGAGGCTACGCCGAACGACCTCGATGCGATCGTTGATCTGCGGTTTCAGAGTTATTTCGACGGCGGTTACGAAAGAATTTCATCTTATCAAGGTCTGAAGCAGCTGATTGAAGATGACTTTCTCACCTTCGTCTACAAGGCCGGAGAAATTATTCTCGCTGTGGTGTATGTCGCTCTCAAACAAGGCCGACACCCGAAGGAAGCATACATCGACACTTGGTTCTGTGCCCCCGGCGTCCGCCGTCGTGGCGTTGGAACATCTCTGCTACTGGCTGCGCAGGCTAGGCTGAAGGAACTCGGCTTTTCAGAGGTTCGAGCCGTTACCTTGGGAGATGAGGAACACTGTGAGAATGTTGTAAAGGCATTCGTAAATTGCGGCTTTAGCTTGGTGGGTCTTAATACAGATCCCACAGAAACCATCACGGCAGAGGTCTGGCGAAGACTTTGAGCAGCTCCTCCTCGCTCTTCGTGCAACCTATGCTTGGCACGCTGCGGCAGCGTTATCCCACTACACTGTCACCGAACAACGTCCCATGTGAAGGCGACCCAACTAGCGAGCCAGCATTGAACACTCTCCAGGTTTGGGTTGAAATTATGTGAGTCATGGAAAAGAGTGTGGCCAAGTGGATGTTGGCTCCGTTTATTATTCAGCACCAGAACCCGCGCTGTGCTCGGGTGTGGAATCGGGAGTAAGTCAGGGGGCTTGTTGGCCCGGAATCATCAATGCACCCAAAAATCGGATCGTTGGTTATCAGTGATTTTCAAATGACTTACTCGGGAGGAACTTGAATTCATTTTGTGGCTCATCTCGGCCCACAGCTCACTTGGGGGGCGCTGTTCTCCATTTTTCCGAAGACCGTCAATTATTCGCTTACCGAACACAAGATCAATCAGGGAAAGATTCCGATTGATGTCGCCAATCTGCCGATCAAAATTCTCCACATTGATGCCTCCTCGCGCAATGAAGGCATTGCGTGCAAGTCTTGGATCCGCACGTATCCACCAAGTCCCTATCCCTGCAACCTGTAGGGCTCTGACGAAATACAGATAAGACATAGGAAATCCCCAGTTTAAAACCACCGGTTTTGGGAGCGTTGCGATTTTTGCCGCTAAATAATCTGCACGACCTGTGCTGGCGACGAAATCCCATTCCTGATGAATTCCGATAGTGTCCAGATCTCTTCCGCCATTCTTCTCTGCGTCAACATGTTCAAAGCCCTCATTTTCACAAAGCCAGTTACCAAGCCAAGTTTTCCCGGTGCACGGCACACCACTTATAAAGAATGTTGATTTCATTTTATTCCTATCAAAGCAGGACGCCAGTTGCCCGACGCCCTACAAATCCCAGCGTGCAGAATTAACGCCGGCTCCGCCTTCGACTACTGCGCGTTTTATCCGAAGACTTCGATTTCAACACTACAGTCGTCATCCTGATTTGAAACCACTTGAACATGCGTATAATCAGACACATGGTCGCCAGTCTCCTCATAAGCAAATGGTCTAGGCGTTCCTTTCATCGGACCTGGATTAGGAGTGATCTTTAAGTTCAATAGTAGAACCGAAGGGTTGATGCCTTGAGGTTCAGCCCTTGAAATTTCGACCTCAGTTTCTCTTGTATAGACCATTACTGATCCATGGGCATATAAACTGTTTGGCTGTTCTTTTTTGTTGATCGAGGCGTTTAGAGCCAGATTGCATTCGCTCATATTTGTGTTTTTTCGTTATTGTGTTTTGTGGAAATTGCTTTGGAAGCATGCGCAATACGCCATCCCCTGGATGGACGATCAGCAAGTCGGCGGACCATCTGTGTCTTGGGGTGGGACAACGCAAAGAAATGGACAAGGTGACCAATCGGACAGCCTACTTCCATCTTGGACCGGACAACCGTCATTGCCGCGACAACTGCATGAGCGTCGCCCCTGTTTCCAAAACATATCGTGACGACCATTCGGAATGCCAATCAGTTCGGAAAATAGATCAGCCTCCTGCGCAACGAACTCGCAATACGCTGACCAGTATTTAGGACGGTTTTCGCTCATTGGCTTTTCTGTTTATTGGATGAATGTGAAGCCAGCGCGACACCGATAGTTAAATTGTTTTGGGTCGTGATCATACAGATTCTCTGACTTGGCGCAATACCCGGGTGGGCGGCGGAATTTGCCGATCCCGTGACCTTTAGTCCACCTATCGACTAATAGTTTCTTTCAAGCGGTCGTGGATTTGCCATGAAATTCAGTCTCGAAATGAGGGTGAACAACCATTAAGCGGTTATGGTCTTCGTTCCGAGCGATTGCCTTTTCGAGCTGGATCGTTCGTTGACGAGGACAAATCGAAATTCCAATTTACGCCCCAAGGCAGCGGCCACTTTTCCCAAGCTTGCCACCGTCAACGACGGATTTTTCGGATCAAGCATCCGGTTTACCGAAGTCCGACTGGTTTTCATCAGGCTTGCAAGCTGTGATTTGGTCACTTGCTCCTGATCAATGATTGATTGGAGTTGAAACGAAACCACGCGCTTGAGCGCGAGGGCTTCAACCTCCGCCTTGATTCCTTCTTCCGCGAGGAAATCATCGAAATCACTTCCGATGTGGGGGTTTGTGTTTTGGTGTTGTGGTGCTTTTGCTTTCATTTGCTTGCTCAGTTAGGTGCACACAGAGAGATTGTCTTTTCCGCGCCAGTTTCAAATCTTGGGCGGGTGTTGCTTGGGTCTTTTTGATGATACCGTGAAGGATGACGATCTGCTCGTCCAGGATGAAGAAAAACACTCGGGCGATCCGATCACTCAGCGTGCATCGAATTTCCCACAAACCCTCCCCCAATGAGTCGACGAGTGGTTTCCCGAGTGGCCATCCCCATTGAACGGTTTTGATGTCGGTCCCGATGATCTTCTTGTCCTCAGTCGAGAAATCCTGAAGCCATTCCCTCGCAGGTTCTCTGCCGCTAAGACTCCGGAAAAACCGGACTTTTAACGGACGTGGTGCGGGTAAGGCCATGGCAAGACTGAATCAAAAAAGGTTCATCCAGTCAAGCCTATGATCATGCCTTTTGGCATCGCGACCCGGAAGCCCTCATTTTTTTGCTGTTCCTGCCGTAAACAGCACCAACTCGCCGATGCTCCGCTTGCCCCTTCCTTTTTGTACCCGTAAGAGAACGAAGGTTGATCATAAGGATGAAAGACTTGCGGAATGAAACCGCTGGCCGATTACGAATCACTGAGCCGTGAGGAGCGGCTCCGCCGGGTGTGCACCTTGCTCGCCAAGGCCGTAACCCTCGCGTACATTCGCGAGCAAGCCGCCAATGGCGATGCCGCACCGATCCCCGTGGCCAGGAAAAATCCTGACCCGGTGGTAACGTCGGAGGCAGAGATCAGGGACGACCTTCAATCGGGCGACATGGCGCTTTTCCGGGAAATTCACCGATGGGGCGAAATTTCTCCCCGCGATGCCTCCCAGCTTTGGAGTGTTTCCCGCGCCACCACACAGCGGCGGCTCTCTCGGTTGGAACTTGCCGGGTGGATCGCGAAGCATGGCTCGACCACGGCCACCCGTTACCGCCTTACAGAACAAGCATCCCCCTTTCTGAGGCAAGTGAGTCAAGTGATGCAGGCTCCCGACGCCCCGCAGGGCGGCCAGTGACGGCCAACCCTGTGCACGCTCCTGAATCAAGCCGCCCCAACTTCAATGATCCCGCCGAACATATTTGGTCTTCATTTCCTCGAATGCCTCCCGCTGGCGGGCCAAGGGCAACTTGGCCATCGCCATCAATCGACGGACGGCAAACGACTTGATGACGACCGGCGAGGTCAGCGAGGAGAGGTATTTCTGAGCTTCCTCGGGAAGATTCAGCAAGGTGAACATCTGCGTGATGCGCGCTTTGCTAAGTCCTTCATTGCTAGCGATTTGGACTTTGGTGAGACCGGTTTCGTTGTTCAGTCTCTCCTGCCAATCCAGCACCGTGCAAATCGGGTGGCGCATGGCTGGGCCGCAACCGCTGGCCCCATGGTCGCATGCCGTGCTCGGGCCACTCGTTTTCCAAGTGAACTGGAACGGCTCCGCCACAAAGGGAGCGAGGCGGTGCTGCGGCAACGGCATCCCAACCACCAACTTGATTCCGAAACTGGTTCGTAATTGGCTCACGCCCCCTCCGCCAGTTTGCTTCCATTCGGGAGCGCGATGGCCGAGCACTGAACTCGA
>CAYXZE010000057.1:4494-11748 GCA_964469395.1 uncultured Luteolibacter sp. | reverse complement strand
AGATTTTTTTGTATTTCATCCGGTTTAATCGGATGTGCTGCAACTGATGACCGGATTGTTGACGACTCGCTAGTTCCTGCGGTCAAGAGAACAAGCATTCCTTCCGTTTCGTATTCTCGAGATTATCCGGATAAAAATGAGGAAGCGGATGACTTTCATCCCGTCGAATAGGAGTAAGTGAATGGGGTCAGGGAAAGCGTCGGGATAAAAAAAGAACAGAAGACCTTGAAAAAGCATGAGAAAATATGGAAAATCTAGGACTGACCCTGTTGATAATTGAATATTCACATGCGTTCGATTTTAATATTTAAGATAATCGGAGTTTCCCAAATTCTCTCATTTGGATTTTTTGTGATTTCCGAATTATTAAGAATTATTGACTCGGATCATTACAATTCCAGCTGGATGTCAACAGCCGGAGCTTTGGTATTGTTCTTGTTTCTTGGGATATCCTTTGTAATATTATGCTGGACAAGGTCATCTAAGGATCAAATTTCTGCGAAATTTAGGATTACTCAAAGAATCCTATCTGTCTTTGCTGTTTTTATTTTTTTGCGCATTATGGTTTTTGTGTTTTTACAAACATAAATTGGACTCATAGCCATCCCACATGAACGGGGCAGTCCTAGATTTTCCTATTTTTGAATTGACCTGGCGGAGACTGGAACGGAGCCTCCGCGTCATGGCGTGAATGGGGGCGGCCCTCGTGAATCAACATGAAACAAAGGTGAGGCCCATCTCTTTCCCTGCCCGTCGTCCGAACGGACAGAAGAAATGTCCGCCCCCCCTTAATGATGCGCCGGAACCGCACTCTACGGCCTTGCACTCCGCCCGGCCTTCCCCTAGGGATCTCCCCAATGAAACGCAGACTCGCTCTCATTTCCCTCGTCCTGTTTCCCGCGCTCGCTCTTTGCCAGCCTGCGGGGGAAACGGAAAAGCCCGCCCCGGTCGCCGCCGCCAAGGCCGCGAAGGTCCGCCTGAAAACCAGCAGCGGTGACATCGTCGTCGAGCTGAACGCGGAAAAGGCTCCGGTCACCGTGGAAAACTTCCTCGGCTACGTGAAAAAGAAACACTACGACGGCACGGTGTTTCACCGCGTGATCAACGGCTTCATGATCCAGGGCGGCGGATTTAAAATCGTCGATGGCAATCTCGTGGAGCAGCAAACCGGCGAGGGCATCGTCAACGAGAGCAGGAACGGCCTCAAGAATGACCGCGGCACCATCTCCATGGCCCGCACCAGCGATCCGAACAGCGCCACCGCCCAGTTCTTCATCAACGTGAAGGACAACGAATCGCTGAATTTCCCGCATAACAACGGTTACGCCGTATTCGGCAAAGTCATCGAAGGCATGGACGTGGTGGACAGGATCAAGGCCGTAGCCACCCGCGATGACGCGCGACTCGGCGGCGACGTTCCCGTGGAACCGATCACCATCCAATCCGCCACCGCCGAGTGATGCAACTCTGGCTCTGCCCGCTTTCCGCCTTCCTGTCAGGCTCCATTCCTTTCGGCCTGCTCATCGCCAGGGCCAGGGGGATCAACATCCGCGAGCACGGCTCCGGCAACATCGGCGCGACCAACGTGCTGCGGGTGGTCGGAAAAAAATACGGCATCGCCTGCCTTTTGTTGGACCTGCTCAAGGGCTTCATCCCGGTGGTGATCGCGCTCAACCTGATCCGGATTACCGGTCATTCGCCGTTGCTGGTCATGGATTTCACCGGGCCGTATGCGCTTACCCTGCCCGCCGCGGATGCGCTCAAAGGCCAGCTTGCCCACATCCTCACCGCACTGGCCGCAGTGCTCGGGCACAACTACTCGCCATGGGTCGGGTTCAAGGGCGGCAAGGGCATCGCCACCTCGGCCGGGGTGGTTCTCGCGCTGATGCCGGCGGGCGTCGGCGTGTTGGTCGTCGTCTGGCTGCTGGCCTTCCTGATCACCCGCTATGTCTCGGTGGCGAGCATCGTGGCGGCGGCGGCCCTGCCCGCCGTCACCCTCTATGGCTCGTGGGTCCACGGCAGGATCACCGACGGCACGTGGAACAAGCCGCTCTTCGGTTTTTCCATGCTGCTCGCCATCCTCGCGATCTGGAAACACCGGTCCAACATCCACCGGCTCATCAAGGGCACCGAGCACCGCTTCACCCGCAAGGGAAAATCCGCCAATGTCTGATCTCAAATTCACCTCCGCCGCCATTCTCGGCTCCGGCTCGTTCGGAATGGCAATGGCGAAGCTGCTGGCCCCCAAGCTGGATTCCGTAATCCTCATCAGTCGCGATCAAACAACCGCCGAGACCATCAACCAAACCCGCAAAAACCCCCACTATCTGAGCGGTATCGAGCTCGCGGAAAACGTCCGCGCCACCACCATCCTCACGGATGCCCGCGCCCATCCGCTGATCATTTTCGCGGTCCCGACTTCCGCCACCCGCAGGATGGCGGAAATGCTTTCCGCCGCGCAATTGCCATCCGCCGCCACCTTGCTCTCCTGCGCGAAAGGCATCGAGAAAACCACCGGCGACCGCATGAGCCAGGTGCTGCGCGAGGTATTCCCGGAAAACCCGATCGCCGCCCTGTCCGGCCCCAACCACGCCGAGGAAATCGCCACCGGCATGGCCACCTGCGCCGTCATCGGCTCCGAGGATCACGACCTCGCCGTGCGTATTCAGGATCTGTTCACTTTCCCGAATTTCCGCTCCTACACCAGCGACGATCTGGCCGGCATCGAGTTCGGCGGCGCGGTGAAAAACGTCTATGCCATCGCCGCCGGCATGGCCCACGGCCTCGGTCTGGGCGACAATGCCGTCGCCGCCCTCGTCACCCGCGCCCTGGCGGAAATGACCCGCCTCGGCACCGCACTCGGCGGCCGGATGGAAACGTTTTCCGGTCTTTCCGGCGTCGGCGATCTCATCGTCACCTGCTTTTCCGAGCACTCGCGCAACCACCGCGTGGGCTTCGCCCTGGGCAAACAAAAAACGCTGGAGGAAGCCGTCGCCGCGCTCGGCATGGTCGCGGAAGGCGTCACCAACACCCTCTCGATTCACGAAGCCGCGCGCCGCGTGAATGTCCGCACGCCGATCATCGACGCGGTTTACAGCATCCTCTATCAAGGCAAGTCCGCGCCGCTCGCGATGAAGGAACTGCTCACCCGCGATCCGCGACCGGAACACAGCTAGCATCATGACCGAAATACTCGACCTCTTCCTGCATCTTCCGGATCACCTGGAAAACTTCATCAACGCGCACGGCACGTTGATTTACGCGCTCCTCTTCCTCATCATTTTCTGTGAGACCGGCCTTGTCGTCACGCCGTTCCTGCCCGGCGATTCGCTGCTCTTCGCGATCGGCGCGTTGGCCGCGAAGGAAAACTCGTCCCTCAACATCTGGATCGCCGCCGCCATCCTGCTCGTCGCCGCCATCCTGGGCGATACGGTGAACTACTGGATCGGCCGTAGATTCGGCGGCTGGATGATGCGGAAATTTCCTAAAATCGTGAAGCCGGGCCACATCGAGAAAACCAACGAATTTTTCGTCCGCTACGGTGGCAAGACGATCATCATCGCGCGCTTCGTCCCGATCGTCCGCACCTTCGCGCCCTTCGTCGCCGGCTCGGGCGAGATGAACTACGGGCGTTTCATGTATTTCAACGTGATCGGCGCCTTGCTGTGGGTCGGGCTCATCCTACCGTGCGGCTGGTTCTTCGGAAACATCCCGGTCATCCAGAAAAACTTCGAGCTGGTCGTGCTCGGCATCATCGCGGTTTCCGTGTTGCCGATGATTATCGAAATCGCCCGCGCCAAGTTCAGGAACACGCTGGCGGATTCGGCGAATTGAACGAATCCGGGGAGCAAGCCCACCCCTCTGGAATCCCCCGGATTTTTTCCAGTCGGCGGCATTCAAGTTGCGCCCCGGCGACTCGCCGTGAAGATTCCCGGCCTCAAAACGCAACATGACCAACGAACCCCAAGCCATTGAAGTGGAAGTCGTCGAGATCGATGGAGCCGTGCCGCCGGTAAAATTCGAACCCTCGGAGGAATCCCCGCCGCCAAGGCAGTGGCAGGATTGGCAAAACTGGCAGGGCCGCATCCGCACGCTCGACAGCCGCTGGTGGCCGCTCTGGGTGTTTCTCGGCGTGATCACGGTGGCGCTGTTGCTCACGGTGGGGCTGGTCATCGGGATTATTTTCCTGATCTTCCGGATCGTGAGCGGATTCCTGCGGGCAATCTTCCGGTGAAAAGAAGAGGGATTGGAGATTGGAAATGGGAGATTGAGGGAGAAAGATTCCAAACCTCCTGTTTCCAATCTCCAATTTCCCTTGTCCCATGTCCTCTTCCTCATCCCGGGAATTGACACCCGCCCCCTCCCCCGGTCAGCTTCCGGGATGCAGCGTTTCGCCAACAAAATCGCCGTCGTCACCGGAGGTGGCCGTGGAATCGGACAGGAAATCGCCCGGGCCCTTGCGGCCGAAGGCGCGAAAGTCGCGGTCGTGAGCCGCAGCGAGTCGAGCTGTGGCAAGGCCGCCGAGGAAATCAACGCCGCCTATCCGGGATCCGCCACCGCCTACGCCGTGGACGTCGCCGATCACGCCGCCGTGCAGGAACTTGCCAAAAAAATCGGCGAGGAACTCGGCACCGTAAACATCCTGGTCAACAACGCCGGCGTCACCCGCGACGGCCTGCTGATGCGCATGAAGGAAGAGGACTGGGACACCGTGCTCGACACCAATCTCAAGGGAGCCTTCAACACCGTGAAAGCCTTCATGCGCGTGCTCATGAAAGCCGAGGATCCGCGCATCATCAACATCGCCTCCGTCGTCGGCATCATCGGCAATGCCGGCCAGGCCAACTATTCCGCCTCCAAGGCCGGCTTGATCGGCTTCACCAAGGCCGTCGCCCGCGAGCTTTCCGGCCGCAAGGTCACTTGCAACGCGGTCGCTCCCGGCTTCATCAAAACCGACATGACCGACGAGCTGAACGACGCCCAGAAAAACGCCGTCATCGGCACCATCCCGCTCGGCAGCTTCGGTGAAACCAAGGACATCGCCGAAATGGTCGCCTTCCTCGCCAGCCCGGCGGCGCGCTACATCACCGGCCAGGTCATCGCCGTGGACGGCGGCATGACGATGTAGTCCCCATTGATTTGCATTTCACTTCCCACCACTTTCGGCCCGAGTAACGACCATGCACCTGATTCTATTGCGGCACGGCAAAGCGGAAGACACCAGCGCGGGCGGCGACTTTTCGCGGGCCTTGGCTGGAAAAGGCCGCGAGCAGGCGCGGCGGGCGGCCAGGCAGTTGGCGAATGCCGGAGTTTTGCCGGACATCGTCCTGACCAGTCCCCTGCTCCGCGCGAGGCAGACCGCGGATGAATTCTGCGAAACAGCCGGAATGCCCGGCCCGGTCATTCAAAGTTGGCTGGCATCCGGCATGCATCCGGAAACGGCGCTGGCGGAGCTGACCGCTTTCAGTGAGTTCAAACGGGTCGCAATCGTCGGTCACGAACCGGATTTCTCCAATCTCATCGAATGGATTCTCGGCGCGCGGAGCGGCGGCATCGAGGTCAAAAAAGGCATGATCGCCTGCGTCCGGCTCACCCCGCCGGGCCGGGTCGGCACGCTGGCCTATTTGATCCCGCCGAAGCTGGCCGAAGATTTTGAAAACTGAACGAAACGCATGATTTTCAAGGATTCTGCGGTTTTGATTGCCAGCGGCACGGCCAGCCGAAAGAGTTTCGCCGTCTTGGGTCTCATTTACGCCGCATGAAAGTCGTCGCCATCGCCAACCAAAAAGGCGGCGTGGGTAAAACCACCACCGCATTGAATCTCTCCGCCGGTCTCGCCTTGCGCGGGCAACGGGTGCTTTTGGTCGATCTCGACCCGCAGGCAAACTGCACCAGCGGCCTCGGCATCGAGCCTCCCGAGGAATGCAGCATGTATCAGGTGCTGCTCGGCGACAAGACGGTGGCGCAGCAAATCCTGCCGACCGGTCGCGAAAATCTCTCGATCGTGCCTTCTGAAATGGATCTCGCCGGCGTGGAAATCGAGCTCGCCCGCAGCGACGACCACCTCACCCGCCTGCGGAACATCCTCCAGGGCCTCAAGCCGAACGACCTTTTCGAATACTGCATCCTGGACACTCCGCCCTCGCTGGGCGTGCTGATGACCTCGGCACTGGCCGCCGCGGATGAAATCCTCATCCCGCTGCAATGCGAATGGTTCGGCCTCGAAGGATTGGCGAAAATCGTCCACGTAATCGACCAGATCCGCGGCTCCGACGCGAATCCCGGCATCAAGCTCGAAGGCATCGCGATGACCATGTATGACGGCCGGACCTTGCTCTCGCGCCAAGTGGTGGAGGAAGTTTCCCGGTTTTTCCCCGAGCAAATCTACTCCGCGATGATCCCGCGGACGATCCGGATCGGCGAGGCACCGAGCCACGGGAAAACGATTTTCGAACACGACGTGTCCGGTCTGGGTGCCCAGGCTTACGGCGCGCTGGCGGATGAATTCCTCGCCCGCCACGCCGTGGCCGGACCGCTGCTTGCGAAGCATTGAGTTCCAAGCGCGTGGAACATCGACCCGGACGGCGAGGAACACGGATTCCCGCTTGACCTTGGAGCGGCGAATGATGAGGTTTCGCCTTTCTCTTAACGGCTCCCACACCTCCGCTTCATTTTTGGCCGGTAACTCCGGCGGAAACGCAGCGGCTCCGGGCTTCCGAAAGTCCAGTCAATTTCCCAACTTACTCTTTCATTTTCAACACCATCCATGTTCAAAAATCTTTTTGGCAATCTGTTTTCCAATGACATCGGCATCGATCTCGGCACGGCAAATACTCTGATCAACGTCAAAGACCACGGCATCATTTTGCGCGAGCCGTCGGTCGTCGCCGTCAAGGCGGGGACCAATGAGGTGCTCGCCGTGGGAGATGACGCGAAACGCATGCTCGGCCGGACGCCGGGCAATATTGTGGCCATCCGCCCGTTGAAAGACGGCGTGATTGCCGATTTCGAAGTGACCGAGGCCATGCTCCGGCACTTCATCCGCAAGGTCAACAAGGGTCGCCGCTCGAATCCGCGGGTGCTCATCGCCATTCCCTCCGGCATCACCGAGGTCGAGCGCCGCGCCGTCCGCGAGTCCGCGCTGCAGGCCGGTGCGCGCGAGGTTTACCTGATCGAGGAGCCGATGGCGGCCGCGATCGGCGTGGGACTTCCCGTGCAGGAAGCATCGGGCAACATGATCGTGGACATCGGCGG
>CAYXZE010000057.1:0-4484 GCA_964469395.1 uncultured Luteolibacter sp. | reverse complement strand
GAAATGAGCGCGACTTCGGTGGTACCGCCGCCGATGTCCACGATCATTTCCCTCTCCGGCATCGTTTACGCCCGCAGCGTGCGCACCGCCGGCGACGAATTGGACGAGTCCATCATCCAATACATGAAGCGCGCCTACAACCTCATGATCGGCGAGCGCACCGCGGAAGACATCAAGATCCGCCTCGGCTCCGCCGCCCCCCTGCCCAAGGAAATGACCATGGAGGTGAAGGGCCGCGACCTGGTGGCCGGGCTTCCGAAAACCATCACCATCACCTCGCAGGAAATCCGCGAGTCCATGGCGGATCCGCTCAGCACCATCGTTGACGCCGTCCGCACCACACTGGAACGCTGCCCGCCGGAACTCGCCTCCGATCTTGTCGATCGCGGCATCGTCCTGGCTGGCGGAGGCGCGTTGCTCAAGGGGCTTGACCGCCTCCTGCGCGAGGAAACCGGCCTGCCCGTCCACATCGCCGAGGACCCCCTCAGCGCCGTGGCGGAAGGAACCGGAAAGGCCCTTCAGGAACTTCCACTCCTGAAGCGGGTTGCCAGCATGGACCGGTAATCGGCTCGCTCCCAGCTCAACCCGGCAATGAAGCCGCTCAATCTCATCGCCCTGCTGCTCTTCCTCGGAGGAGCGGTCTGGGCACTCACTCAAAGCGACCGCGCCGTGCGCGAGGTGCAGGAAATTTATTTTTCCGCGATGTCGCCGTTCCTGAAATCCGGCTCCAAGCTGGAAACCCACGCCCGTGAGTTTCTGGACGAGGCCAGACACTCGAAGGCGCTCGAAGTGGAAGTGGAAACCATCCGCGCCGAAGTGGGAGTCCTGCGGGTCAAGAATTCACTCTACCGCGATCTTGAGCGCGAAAACGCCCAGCTCCGCCACGCTCTGGAGTTCAAAAAAGCCACCCGCTTCGATGTGGTCGCCGCCCAGGTCATCCGCCGCCACTCGACCACCTGGTGGCAGACGGTGGACATCGACGCCGGCGAGGAGCGCGGCATCGGCACCCAGCTCGCGGTGCTTTCCAACGAGGGCCTCGTCGGCATCATCGACCGCATTTACAAGGATCAGAACCGCTCGTCGGTGCTCCTGCTAACCGATGAAAAATGCCAGGTCTCCGCGCGGGTCGAAGGCTCTCCCGAAGTGGGAATCCTCAGCGGCCAGCGCGGGAGCTTCGACGTCAATCCCCTGCTCCGCCTGCGATTTTTATCCACCGACGCCGCGCTCCGTCCGGGGCAGCGCGTGTTCACCACCGGCCGGGGGGGAATCTTCCAGCCTAACATCCTGCTGGGAACCGTCGTATCCGTCGAAAAAGGCGCGCTGGATTCCGAAGCTCTCGTCCGGCCCTCGGTAAACTTCGCGGATCTAGGCACGGTTTTCGTCGTCCTCTCCGCCGATCCCTGACCCGTCCGTGATCCGTTATTCGTTCATCACCATCCTGCTCCTGCTGGCCTCGTTCGTGGTCCAGCAGTTCCTGCCCGCGCTCACGGGTTTCCACCATTCGCGAATCCTGTTAGTCCAGCTCGTATTCCTGTGCGCCGCAGTCACCGTCGAGCAGCCCGCCATGCTGCTGCTCGCGTTCATCGGCGGATTTTTCTGGGACGCCCATTGCTGGCTCGGCCCGCACGGCGGCGATCCGGAAGTTTACACCCAGCAGGTCGAGTCCCTGCGTTTCGGTTACTCGATTTTACTGTTCGCCGCGATCGGATTTCTCATGCAGGGCATCCAGCCGCTGTTCAAACAGGGGAAATGGCATTTTTCCGCGCTGCTCTCCGGCATCGCCATCTTCCTCTATCTGGCAGCCGAGTATGCCATCATCAACTTCGTCCGCGGCGAGTTCGTCCTCTCGCGGGCCACCTTCATGCAGATGCTCTTCACCTCGCTGCTGACCATGATGTTTTCCCCGCTCGTTTTCTGGCTGCTGTTCCGCATCGCGAAAACCTGCGACCACTCGATCAACCCCGAAGCCGGCCGGAAACGCCGCCGCACATTCTAACCCTCTATGGAACCCAGCTTCCGATTCCGGCTCTATCTGCTGACGGCCCTCGTGCTCGTCGCCTTTGGCGCGCTATTGACCCGGCTCCACGAGTTCCAGATCGTCCGCCGCGACGAGTTCCTCCATCTGGTGCCGGGCAACCGCACCGTCACCGTCCGCGAGCCGGGCATCCGCGGCGAGATTACCGACCGCAACGGCATCACCCTCGCCCGCAACTTCCGCAACTACGAGGTTTCCTTCAATCTCGACGAAATCCGCCAGGCCTATCTCACCCAGCACGAAGGAGATCCCACCATCGACCGGCTGATCACGGAAAAGGGCCTGCCGCGCAAGCGCTCCGAGAAAGACATCGTCGCCATCGTCGAGGAAAGCACCCTCAGCGTCATGAACAAGCTGGAGCTTTTCAGGCCCTACACGGCCAAAAACCTCCGCACCCATTTCCTCACCCATGGCGGACTCATCCCCTTCAGCTACCGTTCCGATCTGACGTTTGAGGAATTTTCAAAATTCGCGGAACACAACCTGGATCTGCCGGGCGTCTATCTGACCCTCCGCCCGCAACGGCAATATCCCTACGGCTCCCTCGCCAGCCACGTCCTCGGCTATTTGAAACAATGGGAAAAAGGCGACGTCCCGGAAAGCGCCACCCGCAAGTTCGACCACTACATCGGCGACGCCAAGGGCATCTCCGGAGTCGAGGCCACCATGGACGAAGTCCTCCGCGGGCTGGAAGGACAGAAAACCATCATCAAGGACGAAAAAGGCCGCACCATCCGGATGTCCGACTACACCAAGCCCGGCACCGGTGCCAATCTCCAGCTCACGATCGACGCCCGCGTCCAGTATCTCCTCGAAAACACCCTGCGTCTCGCCGGCCGCGCGGCGGGCGTCGTCATGGACGTGAACACCGGCGAGGTCATCGCCATGGCCTCCGTGCCCGATTACAATCCCAACGATTTCATCCCCAGCATCTCGCAGAAAAACTGGAACGACTACCGCGAGAACCTCCAGCTCGCGCCATTCACCAACCGGGCCATTTCCCAGTTCACTCCCGGCTCCACCATGAAAATCCCGACGGCCATCGCCGGAGCCCTGAGCGGCATGGCGGGGCGGAGAATCAGCTGCAATGGTTTCGTCACCTACGGCAACGCGCAGGTCGGCTGCTGGATCTGGAACAAAAACCGCGGCTCCCACGGCAGCCAGAATCTATCCGAAGCCATCCAGCATTCCTGCAATCCCTATTTCAACACACTGGCCAACACCATCGGTTGGAAAGCGATGGTCGAAGGCTGCCAGATGGTTTCCATCGGCAAGCGCACCGGCATCGAGCTACCCAAGGAAGATCCCGGAATCCTGCCCGGAAGCCGCGCCTGGCGCAGCGCCTACCCCAAGGCCGTCATGACTCCGCACGAAACCGCAGGCCTCTCGATCGGCCAGGGAACCTCGATGGCCACCCCGCTGCAAATGTGCGCCGTCGCCGCCACCGTGGCGAACGGAGGAAAATACTTCCGCCCCAGGATCGTGAAGAAAGCGGTGGGTGAAAACGGCAAGACTGTCATTGATGACATTCCCAAGCTTGAAATCGACCTCATCCATGCGGGCATCAAACCGGCGGATTTCGAGCTGATCCGCAAGGGCATGTGGATGTCCGTCAACCAGCCGGGAGGCACTGGAGGACGAGTGAAACTCCCCGACATCGAAATCGCCGCGAAAACCGGCACCGCCCAGAGCTCCGACAACGGCAAGCCGTCTAACACCTCCTGGATCATCAGCTTCGCCCCCTATCAAAACCCCAAATACGCCGTCTGCGTGATGGTCGATAACGCCGCGTCCGGCGGCGCGGTCTGCGGCCCGCTGGCCAATCTCGTCTATCGCGGGATTTTCGCCCGCGACAAAGGCGTCCGGCTCCCCCTCAAGCCCATGACCAAGGCCCCCGGCCACATCGGGGAAAAAATCAAATCCATCGAAATCCCGCCGGCCGTGATCGCCGCCGTGGAAGCCGGTGACACCGAACCCGCGCCCGAAGCAATCGCCGCCGCCGCCAGCCAAATGACTCCCGCAGGCGAAG
The DNA here is from genome assembly GCA_964469395.1 of uncultured Luteolibacter sp. GTDB lineage: Bacteria > Verrucomicrobiota > Verrucomicrobiia > Verrucomicrobiales > Akkermansiaceae > Luteolibacter. The sequence continues at coordinate 420 of CAYXZE010000057.1, read as the reverse complement.
ATGCCGGTGAAACGGGCGAGGAAGCCGGCAACGTCGCCCCCCAGGTCCCGGCAATCCCCTCCACCAGCGTGATCCCCACTCCGACGATCACCCCCGAGGTGGATGCCGAAGGCTCGGCAATCCCCAAAGCCGTCCCCGTCAAAGAACGCTGATTTTCCCACCACTACTAACAAACCTTCACCCGTTTTACTCCCATTAACATGATCCAACATATCAAAAGATTCCTCGGCATTGGCAAACCCGACCCGTCACAGGGCAATTCCATCGTCATCAACGTCGAAAAACTCGAACGCCGCGTCGCCCTTCTCGAAGACGGCGTGCTTGAAGAATACACCGTCGAGCGCGAGGGCGACCAAAACATCGTCGGCGGCATTTTCAAGGGCCGCGTCAAGAACATCGAGGGCGGCCTCAAGGCAATGT
>CAYXZE010000056.1:0-11756 GCA_964469395.1 uncultured Luteolibacter sp. | reverse complement strand
CGAAAAAATCCGCCCGCCTCGTGATGAACCACACCCAGCGCGCGGATCACCCGATTTTGATTTCGATTCCGGAAACCGGGTATTTGAAAGGATTCACCGTCGAGGTCATCGCCTCGCGGTGATACACCCAAGTATATCCGACAATTATACTTTCAAATCCGAGAAATACGGATATTTTCCTCACATGGCACAGCTCACGATCTATTTGGACGCTGAAACCCAACGAAAGGTAGAAATCGCCGCTCGTCGTGAAGCCGTTTCGCTGTCGAGTTGGGCCCGGGAACACCTGACCAAGGCAGCCGAGTCGGAAACAGCATCCGCTTGGGATCACTTGGCCGCGTTTGCAGGAACGCTCGATGACACGTTTGAAATTCCCACCCGCGAATCCGGTCATCGTCCAGTCCCCAATCTCGAATCCTGATGTTCTGTCTCGACACCAACATCTGGTCCTACCTCCTACGCCAACCCAACGAGCCGTTGATCCGGCGAATCAAAGCCTGCCATTCCGCCGATCTTTGCCTCACGGAACTCATCAGGGCCGAACTGCTTTTTGGGGCGCTCCGCAGCTCACGAGCCGAGATTCTCAAAGACCGGATCGAAAAGCTTCTGGCTCCATACGTCCGCCTCCCGTTTGACAGCCGGGCAGCGGTGCACTACGCGGAGATTCGAACCCATCTCGAACGCGCAGGCACGCCCATCAGTCCAAACGATCTTATCATCGCCGCCACCGTCCGCGCCGCAAACGCCACGCTGGTCACGGCAAACATCCGCGAGTTCTCCAGAATCCCTGATTTACTCTGCGAAGACTGGACCGTGGGCTGAAAGACCGAAAAACAAGGAAGGGCGATATCCGATCGCCCGCCCATGGGCAGCCAATGGAAAGCGCCTTCCTCACCTCACTGGCATTCCATGGGCACGGCGGACGGAATGCCAGGCGAGCGATAGCGAGCATTTATTCAATCGCGAAGCGCATCCCGCATGGCCGAAGGCATTCCGCCGCTCCCTGGACTTTGAGCGTTCCGTCTGATAGAATCCGCGCCCGCAGGCCGCCGCGGCAGCGGGCCTTGAGAAACTCCTCCGCGCCGGGCGCGACGGCCTCGTCCATCCAGTAGCAGGGTTTGCACTCCTCGGCGCCTTCGAACTCGATGCCTTGGAAACGGAAGCGCTTGCCGATCCACGCGCCGAGGTCGATGCCGCGGACGATCAGGTTCCGGCGGAAGACCGAGCCTGATAGATCGGGCCGCGAGAATTGTTCGCGCACGGCCTGCACGGCGTCCGCGTCGAAGAACGTCACCTGGCCCTTGAAGTCCGGCTTGTAGCCGAAATAGCGGTCGCCGCGCAGCCCCATGCCGGCGACGCACTCGATCTCGGAAACGCTCCGAATGCCGTGGTCGAGACGGCCTTTTTCGTGGCGGCCACGGAAATCATTGCCATCGGAAATCCAGATTTCCAACAGCTCCGCCTGCCACTCGGGAAGCGATTCTTCCGCCCGGCCGGTGGCGGCGGATTTGTTATCCGGGCCGACCCACTCGGTGCGTCCGTCCGCGTAGGTTTCCTTTTTCCAAACCGGCAGCTCGTATTTCAGCCGCTCCATGATGGCGCGCGCGCCGTCGAAGGCCGCGCCGCGATGCGCGGACTCCACCCCGACCCACACGGCGGCCTCGCCGATGGCGAGCGGCCCGGTGCGGTGCGCCGCCCGCACGCCTAACAGACCGTGTCGCGCGGCCTCTTCCTCCAGAATCCGCTGGCCGGTGGCGATGGCGAGCGCCGGATAGGCCTGGTATTCCAGATGGCCCACCGCCTGCCCGGCGTTGTGATTTCTAACACGACCGTCGAACGTGACCACCGCCCCAGCGGCGGGATCGTTCAACTCCCCCGCCAACGACGGGATGTCGATGGGCTCGCTGACGAGTGTGAAGTGGATGGACATGGGAGTTCGTGGAAAGGAAGATAGTTGAACAGGAGGAAACAGAGAGAGGAAGGGTTTCAGGGATTGCCTGACACATTTATCAGAGTGCGCAAAGTCATGACATTTCCGGATACAGATGATGAATTCTCTGTTCTCTCCGTTTCCTCCTGTTCAAATTCACTACGGTTTTTAGGTTCAACCGCCGGACATCGGCGGGAGCAGGGCTACGGTGTCATTCTCCGCGAGCGGATGATCCCACGGGACGAAGGCATCATTCACGGCGGCGCGGAAATCGGCAATCGCCAGGCCGAGACCATGAGCCGCATCGAGCTCGGCATAGAGCGCGGCGGGCGTGGTCGCGGAGCTGGTGACGCGCTCGTTGGTAAGGCCGCGGCGATCGGTCAGCAGGCCGAAATAACAGACGGTGAAATTCATGGGATTCGCGCGGTTTCCCAATCTTCGGGAGTGTTGGCGTTATCGAGGGCGCGGGGCGTGACCGGTTCCAGCAGACGGCACTCGTTGCGGATCAGGATTTTCCGCGGGCAGCGGAAATCATCGGCTTGCGCCCGCTCCAGCACTTGCAGGGCGGCGGGCGCGTAGAGCGTGCACAGCGGCTCGGGCAGACCGTCGAACTCGCTGCGGTAGGCGAGAAATTTTTCACCCGCTTGGTGCGAGGCGATGAGGTGCGCGAGCGTTTCCAGATCAAGGCGCGGCAAATCGCAGGCGACGACGAGCCAATCCGCATCCGGCCGCAAGCGCATGCCGGCAATGATCCCGGCCATCGGTCCCTGGCTGGCACCCGCGGGATCGCGGACGATTTCCACATCTGCCAGACCGGCGGGAATTTCCTGATCCGCGCGGAGGGAAACCGCGACGCTTTCGCAGCCGGCTTCCCTCAGCAAATCGCAGCATCTCCGGACCAGGGTGCGGCCGTCGGGATGGACCAGCGCGGCCTTGTCACGGCCCATCCGCGAGCTGCGGCCACCGGCGAGGACGAGTCCGTAAAGTGGTGGTTTCGCGGTCATGCGTGGAAATTCCCGGACTTGCCGCCGGTTTTGGAAATGAGCCGGAGATCGTGGATGCGGATGGCCTTGTTCAGTGCCTTGCACATGTCGTAAACGGTTAGAGCGGCGACGCTGGCACCGGTCATCGCCTCCATTTCCACGCCGGTCTTGCCGGTGGTGGAAACCTCGCAGCGGATGGCGATGCCGATCTCGTCAGGGATGATCTGAAACGCGCAGTTTTCCACCGGCAGCGGATGGCAGAACGGGATCAGCTCGCTGGTTTTCTTCACCGCCATGGTGCCAGCGATGATCGCGGTTTGGAAAACCGGTCCTTTCGGCCCTTGCAGGTCGTTGTTTTGCAGGCGGGCGATGATTTCCGCCCCCAGTTCCATCCGCGCCTCGGCGACGGCGGTGCGGCGGTTCGGGGCTTTTTCCGTGATGTCCACCATCGTCGGTTGGCCCTCGCGGACGTGTGTGAAATCGGCAGGAGTTGGATTCATAACCAAGGGGTGAAGGGAAATGCGGCGGCAGGCAAGCCGCGCGGCGGCAGGGTGATGAATCCATCGCTCTTGAGCAAGCCGATGAAATCTCCGCTGTTGCCGGTGGCGGCGGGTTCGGCCCGGCCATCGGCGCGGAAAGTGACCGGAAGATGGCGGGTGAAATCGGGAAGCTGCTGCGCGCGGTCGTCCATCACGACGAGTCGTGGCACCGGACGCGGCAAGCCCGAGGCCACCGCGAGCGCCGGGATGAGAAACGTGTGCAACCCGGTGAGCGCGGAGACGGGATTTCCCGGCAATGCCAGAATCATTTGCCCGTCCGGGCCGAGCCAGCAGCCCGCCGGTTTCCCGGGACGGTGGGCGACGCCGTGGAAAATTTTCCGGCAACCGAGGTCCGCAAGCAAGGCGGGCACGAAATCGCGACCGCCCGCCGAGACCGCACCGGTTAGAACGAGCCATTCGTGAGTGGCCAGGAGCTTTTCAAAAACAGACCGGGCGGCGGCGGGATCGTCATTCAGCACGCCGACGTGGTGCGGCGGGTATCCGGCGCGTTTCAAGGCGGCGGCAAGCGAGTGGGCGTTGGATTGGCGGATTTGATGCGGCGCGGGAAATTCATCCACCGAAACAAGCTCATCTCCCGTCGCGACCACCGCGATTTTCGGACTGCTAGAAACTCGCAGCCACCCCGCGCCACACGACGCGGCAACGCCGATTTCCCGCGAGCCGAGCCGGGTGCCGGATTCTATCAGAACCTGTCCCGCCGCGGCATCGCTGCCCGCGGCGTGAATGAATCGCCCGGCGAGCGGAGCCGCGGATTCGGCGAACCTGACAGAGCCCGCATCATTTTCCAAAACCTCTTCCACCGGCACGATGCAGTCCGCGCCCTGCGGACAAGGCGCTCCGGTCATCACTTCCACGCAGGTGGCCGCCTCCGCCGCAAGCGCGACCACCGGTTTCCCGGCCGGAGCCGAGCCGGTCACTTTGAAAACGCGATGCCCCGCCAGCCAATCCGCCTGCCGCAAGGCGTAGCCATCCATCATCACCCGGTCGAACGCGGGAAACGCCCGGTCCGCAGTCACATTTTCCCGCAGCACCCGCCCCGCCGCCTCTTCCAGACGGCAGCGCCCGACCGCCGCCAGCGGCGAGTTTTTCAAGAGCAGCTCCAGCGCCTCGTGGAATGAAACCATGCGCGATCTTCCCTCCCCCGCCCTGCCCGCCAAGCGAAAACCACACTGAATGTGAATCCCGCAGCCTGTCAGTTGACTTTTCCATCACCGCCCGCCATACCCGGCGCATGTCGTCAGCCTTGCCGCCAAAACCCCGGATCATCGGACCGAAAGTCCGGATCTGCATTGTCGCGTCGAAATACAACGAGCAGTTCACGGACGCGCTGGTGGAGAACACAATCGAGGAACTTGGCGAGCTGGTGCCGCAGGGCCGCGTCGATCTCATCCGCGTCCCCGGAGCCTTTGAAATCCCGGTGATGGTGGCCTCCATTCTCGAGCGCGATCCGCCGGCCTGCGTCATCGCCCTCGGCCTGATCATCCGCGGCTCGACCGAGCACGCCGATCTGGTCGCCAATTCGGTCACGGACTCACTCCAGCAACTCGCGGTAAAATCACTGAAACCGATCATTCATGAAGTTTTGCTGGTGAATGACGAAAAGCAGGCCTACGCACGCTGCATCGGCGCCCAGCTCAACCGGGGCAAAGAAGCCGCCCGCGCCGCCACCGCGATGATTGACATTTTCCAGGAACTCGACCGCTCCATGCCACGCAACTCCAACTACCCAAAGCACCGCAATGCCTAGCCGCCGCCACATCCGCGAGGCGGTCGTGCAGTTTCTCTACTGTGCGGATCTGGAAGGTGGCGCGAACCCCGCCGAACTGCGCGGACCGTTCTGGGATTTCGTAACGGAATCGGACCGCCGCAGCCTTCAACTTGCGAAGTTCCGCACCGTCCACCATCTCGCCCACGGTCGCGAAGGCCGCCTGGTGGAATTCGTGGAACGCCAGACCCTCGCCAGCACGCTGCTGTCCGGCTGGCCGCAGGCGGAAGTCCTGAAACTCGAACTCAAGCGGATCGCCGAAATGGAATCCGGCTGGAGCACCCACTTCGCGAAACTCGAACGCCTGCCGAAGGACGACGATGACGCGTCGGTGGCGGAGAGCTTCAGCGACGCTCTGGAAAAACTCTTCAAGCTGGACCGCGATCTGGCCCTCGCCCGGCTCCGTTTCCTGCAAGGCATCGAGGACTTCCCCGCCCTCCGCGGCCAACTGGAAGCCGTGGCCGCCACCATCAGGCGACTCCAACGGATTTCCGACCGACTGCGAATGGTCGAGGAACCCGAAAAATTTCCCGAACAAGCCGACCTCGCCCGCCTGCGGGACGAAAAAGCGGAAATCGACGCCCTGCGCCAACTGGCGGACGAGCTGGTGGACGCCATCCTCGCCAAAAAAGAGCGGATCGATGAAACCCTGGCCCTCGTCGTGGAAAACTTCGCGCCGGAACGGATCGATCCCGTAGATCGCGCGATTCTGCGTCTCGGGACCTACGAAATCCTCCATACCGCCACACCGCCGAAGGTGGTGATGAACGAGTGCATCGAGCTGGCCAAGCGCTTCGGCACCACCGATTCCCGGCGCTTCGTCAACGGTGTGTTGGACAAAATCGCCCGACAGGCGACCGCGCCGTCCGAAAGTCAGGACGTTTTGTAATTGGTAAGTCACGCGCCAGCCGCCATAAGCGGCGCGAGACTTCGCCAATCATGCGCTACCCGACCCCCTTCCAGCAAAAAACCCTCTGGAACGCCGCCACCGGCGTCTCCATCCTGGTCCTCGGAGCCCTGATCGTCGGCCTGATCTGGCTGCTCGGCTACATCTTCAGCTTCCTCCAGCCGGTCCTCATTCCGCTGATCGTGGCCGGCATCGTCGCCTACGTGCTGGACCCGGTGGTGGTATTTCTCGAAAGGCGCGGCATGAGCCGGATGTGGTCGGTGGTCACATTGTTCGGCGGCATCCTCATCGCCATCACGCTGCTGCTCGCGGCGATCCTGCCCGGCATCCAGCGCAGTCACGGCGCGTTGAAAGGTTTCCTCTCCTCCCATTCACAAGCCGCGCGCGTGCAGGCACAACCGGCGGGGCAAGGGACGGAACATCTCGAATCCGCCCTGGTCCGCTCGCTTCACGACCTCCGCTCCCGCCATCAGGACGGCCCGATCGGCTGGCTTCTCGCTGAAACCGACGACCAGGGAAAACCGGTGCCCAGAGAAGCGGTCCAACCTGACAGCGAGTCGCTGGATGATTTTTCCCGCACTCGCGGAGGCCGCATGTTCGTGGAAAACCTGGATGTCATTTTCAAAACCATCCGCAACTGGCTGACGGCGGGCTCCACCAAGGTGTTAGGCTTCCTCGGACTCGTCCTCGGCATGATCATGGTGCCGATCTATCTGTTTTTCTTCCTCAAGGACTCGGCCTCCATCCGCACGCAGTGGCACCTCTACGTGCCGCTCAAAGCCTCGCATTTCAAGACCACGCTGGTGGACACACTCCAGGAAATCAACGGCTACCTGGTCTCGTTCTTCCGCGGCCAGGTGCTGGTGGCCGCCATCGACGGGATCCTCGTCGGCATCACCCTGACCATTTTCGGCCTGCCTTACGGCCTGCTCATCGGCGTCTTCATGGCCATCCTCGGCGTCATCCCCTACATCGGGAACATCCTCTGCCTGGTCCCGGCCTGCATCATCGCCTACCTCCACGCCCAGGGCGCGGCTCCGTTCGGAATGGGTCCGTGGGCATACGTCGGCTGCGTGATCGGCATCTTCGTGGTCGTCCAGCAGATCAACTCGCTGGTCACCGCGCCCAAGATCGTCGGCGATTCCGTAGGCCTCCATCCGCTGACGGTGATTTTCTCGATGCTCTTCTGGTCGCTGGTGCTCGGCGGCTTCGTCGGAGCCCTGCTCGCCGTGCCGCTGACCGCCGCGGTGAAAGTGCTCTTCCGCCGCTTCATCTGGGAACGGCAATTGCGCGAGACGCCGGAATCCGGGCCGGCCTAGCCGGAAATCAGAGCCCCCCGCCCCACACGACCGGAACTCTCCCCCCCGGGATAACCCGGCCTGGCGTGAAACGAGAGGCACCTAAAGGTCCGGGCAACCGTCACTGTCGGCAAGGGGATTTACCCTGAATTCAAATCACCGGCCAAGACGCTCGCCGATGGATTTCCGCGCCTGTTCAAGCAGAACCCTCATCTCCGGCCCCGCTCCAGTCGCGGCCTCCGCAAGAACCGGCAGGCTATCGGCACCCCCAACCCGGCCGAGAAGCCGCACGGCGGAATGGCGGACCATCCCTTCCAGCTTTGGAAAACGGGCGAGCAGCGTCGCCTCGATCGGCGGCCCCAAATCCGCGTAAATCAACTCCCAGTTCGTCGGATCGTTGAACCACAACTCATCAAGAACCGGAATCACCTCCAGATTTTTTTCCTTCACGACCAGGGTGACGATATCCGCTGAAATCACCGCATTCTTCGCCACGAGTTTCTTCAGGACCTTCATCGCCGCCTCGCTGGCCGGACCGGGCTGCTCAGACCAAACTCCCAATGCCGTGCAGATGTTCCCCTTGAAATCCACGTCTTCCTCATCCAGCAGTGCGATCAACTTCCGGGTGATGTCCGCGCGGAAAATCTTCGGCTCCGCATCCGCGAGACGCTGGACCGCGCGCTTGACCCGCTCCAGGTCGATGCTTTCCAGCTCGCGCTTGTTCAAACTGTAAAACGCCGGGTCCTGCTTGTTCGACAGCTTCTCCATCGATCCCTCAATGAAAATCCCCTTATTCACCCGCACTTCGATCACCGAAATTTCCGGATAAATCTTCTCCGTCCGGCCCAGCACCGATGCGAGATCCGCGAGTTCCTGGAGAGATTGGGTAATCCCCGTAACAACCAGCAAATAGTCCCCGCCATCCCGCGGATACGTGTGTGATGAAAAATCCGCACCGGTCACTCGCAGGATGTAATCCTTCACCAGATTCTTATGGCTCTCGGTCAGGCCCCTCAGCCACAAGCCCGCAGCCCGCCCGTTCACTCCCGAACCGGCCAGTCTTTCGATCTCCGCCTCGAGAGGTCCCGTGCCGATCCGGTTCCGCAGTGCCGTAATCTCACTGTCTTCGACCGCCTCCGAAGTCGCCGTTTCCAGGAAAGTTTCGAGGTCGCTTGGGATCCCATTTGCGGCGGGACGTCCCAAAAGCGGATCCGATCCCGTCGTAAAAAAGAACGGAATCGCCACGACCCCGGCGCTCAAGACCAGCCCCACCACCAGCGCCTTCACCCGGGCCCTTGGATTTGCATAAACGAGCATGACGGTGCCCATCACCCCGGCGAATCCGGCCATCAGCAACCGGTTCTGCAACATCATGCCATCCAGAATCCCCCCGCGACTGGCGCCGAACATCAGCAGCAGCGCCATCACCGCCATCCCCGCCACGCCGATCGCTCCCGCGATGATTCGCTGCGGTGACGCCGGCTCCAAAACCGCCGGATCCGGCATGTTGCTGTAGCGGATCGGCTGCACGCCGATCAGCGCCTCCCCGCCGGGCAAGGGAACCCGCTGGAAGCGATTCAAGGAAGGATCGCTGCGCTCACCCGGGTAAACCTTGCGCCCCCGCACAATGACATCGCCGTTGATCTGGAAACGGTGCTCACAACCACCGCATTCCACCGTGCGTTCACGGAGATCTTCGCCAACCTTGAACCGTTGTCCGCAAGACGGACAGCGGATCAGCAACAACGAGTCATCAGGATTCGAGCGAGCCATGGGGGAGAGCCCATTCTTGATACAAACTCCGGCGATTGCAACTCTTTGCATCATCAATCGCTAACACATCCAGAGCGCCCCCCGGAGCGCCGGTGTTCACAAGATCATCTCGACCGATGATTGACGCCAAGCCCCCGCCCCCCCCAATCTCGCCGCGCATGTCACGCCCCGGATTAATTCTCAAAATCACCTGCCTCGACCAACCGGGCATCGTCGCCAAAGTCGCCAACTACGTCGCCAGCCATCGCGGAAATCTCATCGAGTTCGCGCAGTTTTCCGATCAGCTCGGCGGCCGGTTTTTCGCCAGATTGGAAATCGAAACCACGGATCTGGATGTTGACGTGCAGGATTTCATCACCGGCTTCGGCACCCTCGGGCGCTCCTTGCAAGCCACCTGGCATTTCCGCCCCCTGCCCTACCGCATGAAAACCGCGGTGCTCGTCACCAAAACCGACCACTGCCTCAACGAAATCCTCTGGCGGGCGGAACTCGACGAACTGCCCATCGAAATCACCTCCATCATCGGCAACCGCGACAACTGCCGGCCCATCGCCAAACAAGCCGGAATTCCGTTTCATCAAATCCAAATGGATGGCGAAAACCGCGAACCGGGCTTTGCGGAAATCCGCCGCTTGATCGAGGAACAGGACGTGGAACTCGTCGTCCTCGCCCGTTTCATGCAGATCCTTCCCGATGATTTCTGCCGGGATTTCGCCGGGCGCATCATCAACATCCACCACAGTTTCCTGCCCGCCTTCATCGGCGCGAATCCCTACAAACAAGCCTACGAACGCGGCGTGAAACTGATCGGAGCCACCTGCCACTACGTCACCGCGGACCTCGATGCCGGGCCGATCATCGAACAGGAAGTGGAACGCGTGCAGCATTTCCACACGCCCGCCGACCTCGTCCGCCTCGGCCGGCACTGCGAGCGGATCGCCCTCGCCAAGGGAATTCGCTTCCACGTCCACGACCGGACGATCATCGACGGCCAGCGGGCGATTGTTTTCCCGGATTAAATGCAATTGGAGGCTTTACAAAGCCCGATCCCCCGCCCATTTTTCGCCCCCGTTCAAAGGAGAGGTGGTCGAGTGGTCTATGGCACCTGATTCGAAATCAGACGTAGTGTAACAGCTACCGTGGGTTCAAATCCCACCCTCTCCGCCATATTCTATAAGGGTTCCAGCGCCTCAAGGCCTATCAGAAACCCTAGCAGGAAAACCCAATCCTTGCCGAATCCTTGCTGAATCGAACGGCAAGTTTCGGGAGTTGCCAACGATCCCGCGCACGAGCGGCACGAAGTCACGACTTGGGCAAAAACGCCGCGCCGATGACGGTGGAGAGCCATGGAACAAACTGATAAAGCACGAAGGCTCCACAACTGCTGAGAATGAGCAGGATGCCGTTGAATGGCCTATTCTTGGCCGCGGCGATGACGCCTAGCAAAAACGCCGCGCCACAAAACGGGACGGATAAAAGGATCATGGAGAATCCAAGGCCTGGAATGCAGGCGACAAGGAATCCCAGCGCCAGCACGATCCAGCCGGCGCGGATGGCTGTGGATTTGGCCGGTCGAGTGGCTATCGGCACGAAGACTGTCCGGCGCGGAGCAATTGATCGCGGTGGCTGGTTGGCAAATTGGGGGCGAGGTTTGAGGGGCATAAGCGGTAGCCTTAACACGATTTCTGTTCTGTCATGACACAAAAAAGCCCGCCCCCATTGCTGAGGACGGGCTTCGTCACCTCACACTCGTGAGGGCCCGACGGGGAGAAGTTGCTTGAAACTCCCGCCGAAAGTCAGAAATCAAATTACCGCGTCACCGTGTGGCGGGCGGCTTCGGCCTTTGCGGACTTCACCGCATTACGGTGAGCAAGGATCGCGTTTTCACTGAGTTCATCGGCATTGACCGTGCTGTCGAGCGCGTATCCCAGCCGGGCGAGGAACTTGAGCGGGACCGCCATTCCTTGGCTGAGCTGGCGGAATGATTCCTCGGCAACGGCAATGCGCTCTGCGAGGTGCCGGGCATCGGGGCCGGGCTGGTAGTCGAGCCGGTGTTTCTCGCACGCAGCCGCGCCAGTCGCGTCGAGATTTGTTAGTTCGACCTGCATTTCGTCGATGGCGGCTCTTAGCGGGGCGGATAACGCCTCATTGAGCTGAGCGCCGTAAATCCTCAGCGGCGACAAATTCGAAGACATGATCGATCGTTGCAGCGATTCCAGCGTCTTGCCCGTCTCGTCATACAAAACCAGAGCGGACATTTTTTCTGCGGACGGATCGCGGACGAGGCTGTCCACAAGCTCGTGGCGTAATGGCCGGTTGGTGCCGGTCAAGAGTTCGTTGAACGCCACCTCGGAGATATGAATTTTCTTAGCGGCGGCGATGGCGGCGGATGGTAGATTAACGATTTTCATGGTCTTAGTTCTTGGAGATTTTTTTGAGCACGGCCTGTGCGGATTTCGCTGCGGATTGCGCTTGGAACGCAGCGGTCACTTTGGCCAAGCCGGTCGGCTTGCTTGCCTCGGCCTTCTGCTGGAGGATCA
>CAYXZE010000055.1:0-11924 GCA_964469395.1 uncultured Luteolibacter sp. | reverse complement strand
TGCGACCTGGGAGGCGTAGCGGGCGGTGTCGGGGACGTTTTTCCAGCGGATGCCATCGAGGGTGGAGACGGCGGAGGGGCCGAGGCCGAGGTAGTCTTCGCCGCGCCAGTAGCCTTGGTTGTGGCTGGAGTGGTGACCGGGGCGGGCGTAGTTGGAGGTTTCGTAGTGGTCGAAACCGGTGGTTGTTAGAAGCTCGTCGGCGAGGTGGAAGAACTCGGCGTCGTGGTCCTCGTTCTCGCGCATTTCACCGCGGCGGAGGGATTCGAAAAAGGCGGTGTCTTCCTCGTAGGTGAGGTTGTAGGCGGAAATGTGGTCCGGGTTGAGGGAAACGGCGTGGCGCAGGGTGTTTTCCCAATCGTCTTTGGACTGGCCGGGAATGGAGAACATGAGGTCGATGTTGATCGACGGGATGCCGGCCTCGCGGAGGATGCTAACAGCTTCGGAAGCTTGTGCCACCGAGTGTTCGCGACCGAGGATTTCCAGAACGTGCGGGGTGAAGGACTGGATGCCGAGCGAGACGCGGGTGACGCCGAGCTTGCGGAAGAGCCGGGCTTTCGCGGAGTCGAAGGTGGCGGGGTTGGCTTCGAGGGTGACTTCATCGAGTTTTGAAAAGTCGGTGGTGTCGTGGAGCGCGTTGAAAAGCCGGGTGAGGTGGCCGGGGGAGAGCATGCTCGGCGTGCCGCCGCCGAGGTAGAGGGTGCGCGGCTGGGTGGTCAGGCGGGATTTCGCCTCGGCGGCCAGCGCATCCACGAAGCTGCCGATAGGCGTGGTGCCCGGGGTGTGCTTGTAAAACGAGCAGTAGGGGCAGACGCGGTGGCAGAAGGGGATGTGGAGGTAGAGGAGCAAGGAGGGGAAGTAACATGGAAATTTTCAGTCGGGAAGTCCGGTGAATATCTTTGCATGGTGATGGACGGGCCGCTGACTGCGCCGGATGGAACGCGCTTGAATGTCCGTTGTGCGTGGTTTATCGAAAATGGCACGGAAGCACCTCGTTTTGTGACTGCTCACCCTCTTCCTAAAATATGAAATCGATTAATGAACTGGATGTCGTGGCGTTGACTTGTGAGCTGGCCGCACATGGCTTGGTTCGAGGGGATGTGGGAACCGTCGTGCTGGTTCACGGGGATGGCGCCGCATTTGAAGTCGAGTTTGTCGGCTATGACGGGCATACGGTGGCGCTGGCGACTTTGGAAAATGATCAAATCCGCCCTCTGGATTCCCACGATATTCCCCATGCACGGGAACTTTCAGCGGCCTGAATGGAATCAGGTGATGGGAGTGGTCACCCGTGCCACATAGCGGGCCACGGCCTCGCGGGTCGTGCCGGAAAGATCCGCCTCGGGGCGGGCGAAGGGCGGGACGAACCAGGGATACGAGCCCAGCAAATCGGTGATGACCGCGACTTCTCCGTCGCAGGTATTCTCCCCGCAACCGATGCCGATGGTCGGCACGGACAGTGAGGCGGTGAGCTGGCGGGCGGTTTCCGGGACGATGGATTCGAAAACGATGGCGAACACGCCGGCATCGATGATCGCCTGCGCGCCCTCGCGGAGGGCTTCGGTTTGTTCGGGGGTTTTGCCTTTTTTGCGATAGCCGCCTTCTTCAAGGACGCGCTGGGGCAGCATGCCGAGGTGGCCCATGACCGGGATGCCGGCCCGGGTGATGGCGCGGATTTTTTCCGCCTGGCGGACGCCGCCTTCGAGTTTCACGGCTTCCGCGCCGGCGGCGACGAGGCGGCGGGCGGTTTCCAGCGCCTGGGCGGGCGTGTCGTAGCTGTGGATGGGCAAATCCCCGATGACGAGCGCCTGCGGCTTGGCGCGGGCGACGGCGGCCACGTGGTGGAGCATGTGGTCCAGCGTGACGTGCGTGGTGTCCGGGAAGCCGAGGACGACCATGCCGAGTGAATCGCCGACGAGCAGGGCGTCCACGCCGCTCTCATCGAGCAGGCGCGCGGCGGGGTAGTCGTATGCGGTGAGCACCGCGAGCGGACGGACGCCTTTGCGCAGGCGGAAGGATTCGGCTTTTTGAAAGGCGGTCACTTGGGAAAAATGAGGTGCGACCGATCCTAAAGCAAAAAGCCCCCGCGGGGCGGAGGCTGATTGACAATGGCGACCCGTAAGGGAGTCGAACCCTTCTTGCCAGGATGAAAACCTGGAGTCCTAACCGATAGACGAACGGGTCGTGTGTCGCGAGGCGGGCGGAAAAGAAACTCATCGGGCGGCTGTGTGCAAGGTTTTTTAGTAAAAAAATTTCAGATTTTTCGAATCACGCCGGAATCATGCTGAAAATGAGCGGTATTCGTGGGGATGGACCGGTGTTTTCCGAATCTGGCTTGTCAAGCGGGGGAGGATTCCTAGGGTTCCCGCGCTTCCGCCCTCCCAACCCGGGCGGATCAGAATTTCATGAATACGACCCTGCTTGCACAAGCCGCCAATGAAGCCCGTGGCCTTGCCATGGATGCCGTCCATGCCTGCAACTCCGGCCACCTCGGCCTGCCGCTCGGCTGTGCCGAGATCGGCGCGGTGTTGTTCGGCGAGTCCATGCGTTACTATCCGGACGCGCCGAAATGGCTCAACCGCGACCGTTTCATCCTCTCCGCCGGCCACGGCTCGATGTTCCTTTACAGCTGGCTGCACCTTTCCGGTTTCGCCGTTTCCCGCGACGAGGTGAAAAAATTCCGCGCCCTGCACTCGATCACACCGGGGCATCCCGAGTTTCATGAAACTCCCGGCGTCGAGGCCACCACCGGCCCGCTCGGCCAGGGAATCGGCAACGCCGTGGGTTACGCGCTGTCCGGCAAACGCGCCGCCGCCCGTTTCAACACCGCCGAGCACACCATTTTCGACCAGCACATCTTCTGCATCAATGGCGACGGTTGCCTTCAGGAAGGTGTTGCCAAGGAAGCCATCGCCTTCGCAGGCCACAGCGGCCTCGATAACCTCATCCTCATTTATGATTCCAACGATGTGACGCTCGACGCCATGGCCGAGATCACGCAAGGCGAGGACGCGGAAAAATATTTCACCTCCCAGCAGTGGGACGCCGTCACCATCGACGGCCACGACCTCACCGCCATCGCCGCGGCGATCGAAGCCGCCAAGGCCAACAAGAACGGCCGCCCGAAGGTCATCATCGCCAAGACCGTGATCGGCAAGGGCATCCCGGAAGTCGCCGGCACCGCCAAGGGCCACGGCGAGGGCGGCGCGAAATTCACCGAATCCGCCCGCGCCGGACTCGGCCTTCCCGCCGACCAGCATTTCTTCGTTTCCGCCGAGACCGAGGCGTTTTTCGCGGAGAAAAAGCAAGCGTCCAAAGTCGCATTCGAAGCCTGGCAGGCGACTTACGACGCATGGACCAAAGCGAATCCCGAACTCGCCGCAGAACTCACCGCTGGCGTGGCTCTTTCCGTGCCTTCTGATCTCAGCGCGCGGATTCCGGCGTTTGCCGCCGAATACAAGGACGCGACCCGTTCCGCCGGTTCCACGGTGATCAACGCGGTGGCGAAGGAAGTCCCGCAATTCCTCACCGGCAGCGCGGACCTTTTCGGCTCCACCAAAAACTACCTCAAGGACGGCGGCGACTACTCCGCGAGCAACCCGCTCGGCCGCAACATCTGGTTCGGCATCCGCGAACACGCGATGGGCGCGATCTGCAACGGCATCGCCTACGACGGCCTGTTCCGTGCGAGCGGCGCGACCTTCCTCGTCTTCGCCGACTACCTGCGGCCATCGATCCGCCTCGCGGCGCTTTCCGGACTCCCGGTTTCCTACATTTTCACCCACGACTCCGTGGGCGTCGGTGAAGACGGCCCCACCCACCAACCGGTGGAAACCGTCAGCGGCCTGCGCGTGATCCCGAATCTCGACGTGATCCGCCCCGGCGATGCCGAGGAAACGGCCGGTGCCTTCGTCGCCGCCATGACCCGCACCGACGGCCCGACCGCGCTGATCCTCACCCGCCAGGCGATCCCGCTGATGAACGAGCTTTCCGTCGAAGCCCGCCGTGACGGCGTGCTGCGCGGAGGTTACATCGCCCGCAAGGAAACCGGCGCGCTGACCACCATCCTCCTCGCCACCGGCTCGGAACTTCAACACGCGATGGCCGCCGCCGCCGAACTCGGCGATGGCGTGCGCGTGGTTTCCATGCCCTGCTTCGAGCGCTTCGAGCGCCAGAGCGCCGAGTATCGTGAAAGCGTGCTGCCGAAAGCCTGCACCAAGCGCATCTCAATCGAGGCCGGCGTCACCGATCTCTGGTGGAAATACGTCGGCACCGAAGGCAAGGCCCTCGGCATCGACCGCTTCGGCATCAGTGCTCCCGGCGACGTCGTGTTCAAGGAACTCGGCATCACGAAGGATCATGTGATCGCGGCGGCCAAGTGATTGTCTGACCACTATTCAGAGAGGCCCGGCCATCACGGTCGGGCCTTTTCTTTCTCAGACGGATTGGTGAAATTGAGGAGCGTTCTGTGGTTCTTTTGACTGCCCGGAGTTCAAGCTTCAGCTTGTCTTCAATCCGCCCACGCTAAAGCGCGAATTCCGGACAGCACTCTTTGGGGAGAGCGTTGAATGAGTTGGCAAAATGATTTTTTGATAAACAGTCCACCTGATGAAACTCCGCATCCGCGCCAGTCCCAACGCCCGCCAGAGTGAAATCATCGGTTGGGAGGACGATCCGCAGGCCGGGCGAATCCTGCGGGTGAAGATCGCCGCTGCTCCCGTCGATGGAGTCGCGAACCAGGCGCTGCGGGATTTTCTGGCGAAATCATTGGGCCTGCCGAAGTCGCGGGTGGTGTTGGAAAAAGGCAACGCCTCGCGCTTCAAGACGTTTGAAATTCCGGACGGGACGGTCCTGCCGTGGGGCTGATTACCGATTTGCTATCCGCGTTTGACGGCCGCTTCCAATTCTCCCGCGAGTTGCGCTAGGCGTTCCTGATCGGTTTTCATCGGCGGGGCGGGGTCGAAGCGCAGGCGCTGGTGGAGTTCGAGGGCTTCATCCAGCACGCTGGTATCCGTTAGGATCGGGCGCAAACCTGTGAGCCACACGGCCAACGGCTGGCCCGGCGGGCGCGGGCCCAGGCATTTTTCCGCCTGGGGTTCGATCTCGTTGAGGGCGGTCCGGCTGACCGGGCCTTCATAGCCGCTGATCCGCCGCTTTGCGGACTCCATGCGCCGCTTGGAGCGCCAGAGTTTGGTGATGACAAACCCGATCACGCCGAGGCTGATGGCGGACATGACGAGCGTCGCCGCGAGGCGGTTTTTCGGGCGGTTCCGCCACAGGAAGAAATCCTCTCGGGCGCGTTTCAGCCAATCGTTGAAACGCTGCATGGCGGTGTTCTGGGGTGGCAGGGCGGAGAGCCAGTTTGCGGGCGTGGTGTCGAAATCGATCCAGCGTCCGGCGCCGGCGTCCCACACCCGGCACCACGCATGGCCGTGGGTGCCGCGGATCACGAATTCGCCGCGCCTCGCATCGCGCTCCATCACCGCGTAGCCGATCGTGTAGCGGGCCGGGATGCCCGCTTCGCGCAGCAGCAGGGTGGTGGCGGCGGCGAAATACTCGCAGTGTCCGGCTTTCACTTCGGTTAGAAACCGGGTGATCGCGGTGGGGTGCCGGCGGGAGCTGAAAATCGTCAAGGTCCGGGTGTAGCTGAAATCCCGCTGGAGCCATTCGCGGATGACGTCGAGCTTGGCCTGTAAAGTGGGTTGTTCGGCGAGTCCGAGTTGGGCCGCCACGGTTCTCAGGGCTTCCCGCTCGGGTTTCGGAATGCCCAGGTCTTCCCGGGGAAATGGCGGTGATTCCGGGTCGGTGCCGCCCTTCCACCGCACCATTCCCTCGATCACGGAATGTTTCGGGAATACCCGGACCGTGCCGAGCGAGTTGCGCTCGACGCTGTCCAACTCGAAGTCGCGCAAGCTGGCGGCATCGCCGGGCAGGGGCAGCGGGGATTCGTTGGAGGCCGCCCCGCGGAGGTTGAATCGCGGCATGTCCGCGCGGATCGCCGCGTGTTTGACCGCGGGCATCTGGTTTTCCGTTAGGAGATGATAGATCTCGCCGGTGACCGGCTCGATGGTGTCCAGATCCTTGAATTGGGATTCGGCATGCGGCCGGAGCCTCCACGAGCCTTCGTGATAGTCGTTGTAGCAGGCGGTGCGCAGCAAGCGGGGCGGCGCGGAGTTTTCCGGTCGCAAGCGCCAGATGATTTCCGGGGATTGCTCGACCTTGCCGGGCTTGCCGACGAGGGTGGAAATGGCGTTCGGATTGAATGTCATCCGGCCCGGCGAGGTGTCGCCCAAAAAGCGATCATCCAGCTCTTTGATTCCCCACTGGCCCGCGATCGCCAGCCCCCCGGCGGTGACCAGCGCCAGGATCAGTGCAAGTGGACGGCTGCGGCTCCGGGGCAGCAGCAGCCAGCCGGTGAGGATGACGATTCCGGGCAGGAACGCCCGTGAACCCGCCCGGCTGCCCAGGGTGGAGGCCACCAGAGTGGTGACGAAATAGACGTTGCCGAAGTTGATGTGGACCAGTGATTCGGTGAGTCCGAGACGCAGGTTCCGCTTGCGGCGGTGCCGGGCGAGAAAGGAAAATGTGTTCACCGGCAGCGATTTTTCCAGCCCGTAGGCTTGGACGAACTGCATCGGCAGCAGCAGCGGCGGCAGCCAGGTGAGGAGGTTGGGCAGGGCTTGATAGGGAGTGCTTTCCAGAAAGATCAGCACGCCCGCCAGCGCGATGAGGACGGTGGTGAGCTGCCAGGCGCGGTCGCGCGCCTCCTCGTTGAATTCCCAGCGGAATTTCGTCCAGTGCGCGCTTTCCACGATCAGTGCTAACAAAACAGCCGTTACCGGCCGGTCCGTCATGGCTCCCCAGAAGAGCAGTGACGCGCCAAGGATGAATCGCGGTGGTGGTTGGACGGGATTGATGGCTTTGGTTCAGTTAGAATTGGGCGGCAAGCCGGCTCGGCAGCCGTTGGAGGTCGCGGGCGATCCGGCCGGACTCCAGCCAATGGCCGGGCGCGCCGATGGAATTCGCGCCGTTTCCGATGACCACGGGCGCGCAGATGATTCCCTGGCGCGTGAGGGTGTCGAGAAACTCCGCGCGCGCCTCGTCCCAGCCGTTGAAGATGACCAGACAGGAGGTCAGATCGTCGCGATGCCGCAGGATGAGCCGGGAGAGGGCTTCGAAATTTTCCGTCCGCTCGGGCGAGACTCCGGCGAGGACTTCCAACAGTTTTTCCGCACGCTCCAGGCCTCGTCCGGCCGTTACCATGTGGGCTTCGTTTTTGATGAACATGAGGTCCAGCAATGATTCGCTGGTGTCGATGGCGGCGGCGAACGAGGCGGCCACCGAGATGACTTCCTCGAATTGCTGGTCGGTCCGGTCGCTCGACAGCGTGTCCACCACCAGTCCGTAGCGCGGATAGTAAGTGTCCTCAAGCTCCTTGACGATCGGTCGTCCGGTGCGCGCCCAGCTTTTCCAGTGGATTTGTCGCAGCGGATCGCCCGGGCGGTAGTCGCGCAGTCCGACAAATTCGCCGGAAGTGCCGATGGAGTTGGTGTTGGCCTCGCCGGAGATTTTGAACGCGGCACCGCCGGGCAGCTCGACGGGCGGCAGCGGATAGCGGCGGGGCAGCACGGTGAGGGTGGCCGCAGGAGCTTTCACCCGGCGGCAGCGCTGGAAAATTCCGAACGGATCGGGCAGTAGCACGCGCAGATCATCGAGCCGGATCACGCCGCGGCGCAGGGGCGTGAGTTCGATGGCGATCTTCGCTTGCTGGCCGCGCTGGAGGTCTAGACCCTCGCGGGAAAATCCGCCGGAAAACAGGCAGTTTCTCAAAAGCAGCCACTGCCAGCGGAAATAGGCGAAGCGGCGGTCGAACGCATTTCGCTCCTCCTCGCCCGGCTCGCGGAGGATCGTGAAATCGACGAGGCTCGGCCGCGGATCCGCCGGGGAATCCGCGAGCCACGCGCGGTTGAGGCGGCGCTTGCCGTGATGCCAGACGCGCACCGTGTAGCGCAGCGGCTCGCCCGCGGTGGCGAAGCGTGGCAACTCGCGCCGCGCCTCCACCGACGCCCGGCGGCTCAGCGCCCAGACGCTGCCGATCACCATCATGCCCAGACTCAGCGTGAAAAGCTGGATGATCGAATCCCGCCCATGCTGGCCGAGGACGAGGCACGCCGACAGCACCAGCACGATTCCCAGCGCGATCCCGGCGGGGCGGCAGCGGCGGGCGATGTAATGATGGACCCCCGCGCCGTGGAAATAGAACCGGTGCAGCCAGCGATCCGCGTTTCTCCGGCTGGCAGGCGATGGCGGATGCGCGTTCATCGGCTCGGGAAAATCAGACCGGCACCGGTGTTTGCTCAATCAGATCGGCGACGATCTGGCGGGCGCTCCCGCCGGAATATCTCGCCTCCGGCGCGAGCACCATGCGGTGCGCGATGACATCCGCCGCCACCGACTGGATCAGCTCGGGAGAGACGAAATCCCGGCCTTGGAACACGGCCAGCGCTTGCGAAACCTTCATTAGCGCCAGCGACGCCCGCGGACTGGCCGGAAGCTGGATCGCCGGATGCCCGCGCGTCGCGCCGACCAGGGCCACGACGTAGTGGCGGAGTTCCTCGCTGAACCGCACGCGCCGCGCTGCCGCCATCAGCTCCATGATTTCCTCCCGGCTGGCGACGGATGCGAGCAGGTCCACCGGATGCGCCTCCGCCTGATCCGCCAGAATCGCCGCCTCCTCGGCCGCGCTCACGTAGCCCAGCGAGCACTGCATGGAGAACCGGTCCATTTGCGCCTCCGGCAGGGGATAGGTGCCGCGGAACTCCACCGGGTTCTGGGTGGCGATGACGAAGAAAATGCCGTCGAGAGAGTGTTTTTCCCCTTCGATCGTCGCCTGCCGCTCGCCCATGGCTTCTAACAAGGCGCTCTGCGTTCGCGGCGAGGCGCGGTTGATTTCATCGGCCAGGAGGATGTCGGTAAACACGGGGCCGGGGTGGAATTTGAACTCCTGGTTGCGCGGATCGAGAATTGAAACGCCGAGAATGTCGGAAGGCAGCAGGTCCGGCGTGAATTGCACCCGCTTGAACGTCGCGCCGCCGATTGCCTTGGCGATCGCTTTGGCGAGCGTCGTTTTCCCGGTCCCGGGAAAATCCTCCAGCAGCACGTGTCCGCCGGAAATCATGCAGGCCAAAACGCGGCGGACCACATCGGGCTGGCCGCGCACGACTGAGCAAACGGCGGTTTCCAAACGGGCGGCGGTGGCGGAGATGCTCATGGGGTGGAGTGATTTCACCGGGCTGGAGGGCGTCCGTCGAGGTAATCCTCCGGGGCCGACGCATCAAAACCAAGCGAAGATTTTCAGCCGCAAAAAGGATCAAAAAATACGCAAAAATGGAAATGACCGGGGTTTTTGCTTCAAGATGGAATCACGACCGCTTCAAGCCGCAGCCTGAAAATCCAGACTTGGCATTGAATCGAGTGATCGAATCGTTTTTTGCGCTCTTTTTTCGCCTTTTTGCGGCTAAGAAAATCCAGTCGCGTCGGCCCTGGAGGTAATCCTCCGGGGCCGACTCAAAGTCCTTTCGCCAACTCCCGCACCAGCTTGGGCCCCTGATAGATAAACGAGGTGTAAATCTGCACCAGCGTGGCTCCCGCGCGGATTTTTTCCCGGGCGTCTTCCAGCGAGGAAATGCCGCCCACGCCGATGATCGGGATTTGTGACCCGAGATGGCTGGCGAAAACGCCCAGGGTGGCCGTGCTTTTCCTGAAGACCGGCCGGCCGGAAAGCCCGCCCGCTTCCGCCGCGCGCGGGTGGCCCGCCACGGTGTCCCGATCGAGCGTGGTATTGGTGGCGATGAGCCCGTCCAGTCCGCCGTTGAGGAAAACTTGGGAGAGGTCGCGGACGTGCGTTTCATCCAGATCCGGAGCCACTTTGAAAAGCAGCGGCACCTGCTTGCCGTGCTCGGCTGCCAGTTTGTGCTGCTCTTTCTTGAGTGTTTCTAACAATCGCGCGCTGGCTTCGGCTCCCTGCAGGTCGCGCAGGCCCGGCGTGTTGGGCGAGGACAGGTTCACCGCCACGTAATCCGCCACCGGATAGGCCTTGCGCAGGCAGGTCAGATAGTCGTCCGCGGCGTTCTCGTTCGGCGTGTCCTTGTTCTTGCCGATGTTGAAGCCGACGATCCCGTGAAACGATTTCGCCGCGCTGACGTTGGCGACTCCGGCATCGATGCCCGGATTGTTGAAACCCATGCGGTTGATGATCGCCTCGTGGTCGATCAACCGGAACAGCCGGGGCTTGGGATTTCCCGCCTGTGGTCGCGGCGTGATCGTGCCGATTTCCACGCAGCCGAATCCCAGGCGGCCCAGCGCGTCGATGGTGTTGCCTTCCTTGTCCAGTCCCGCCGCCAGACCGATGCGATTCGGGAATTTCAGCCCCATCACCTCCACCGGGGAGGCGAATTCATCCGGCGGGGAAAACGCGCCCAGCACGCCGGTTTTTTCAGCGAGACGGAGTGCGGCCAGACTCAGATGGTGAGCGGCTTCCGCATCCAAACGGAACAGTCCGGCACGGGCGAGAGGGTAGGTTGCGTCAAACACGGGCGGAAATTGATCCATGCCGCGCTTTTTGTCGAATCCCATGCGCCAAAATGGCGCGATTGACGGGGCAATCCGCACCCTTCGTGCATTTTGTCACGGCTCCGAAAACTGGAATTGAACTAAAAGTCAGTGACTTGTGTCTAAAAACAGGAAGGCATGCGGATTGCTAGAAAGCGACTGCTGGAATTTCATCCGGATCCCGAAAACATTTCGAGTGTTTACAGGGTGTTCACAATGAATTTCCGGATTTTGAAAATAAAGCGGAATAAAATCACTCCGGTGACGTTTAACTAATAACCAACCCACCCAAAAAATGGCCTACGAATCCGACAGCAGCCTGAAGCTCTACTTGCGGGAGATTTCCAAGACGCCTCTTCTCACCGCTGAAGAGGAAGTCTCTCTCGCGGAGCGTATCAAAAATGGTGATCAGGAGGCTCGTTCCCACATGATTCGTGCGAACCTGCGCTTGGTGGTGAAAATCGCCCAGGACTACTCCAATTATGGCATGCCCGTGATGGATTTGATTTCCGAGGGCAACATCGGCCTGATGAAAGCCGTCGAGCGCTTCGATCCCGAAAAGGGCGGCAAACTTTCCACTTACGCCGCCTGGTGGATCAAGCAATCGATCAAGCGCGCCCTGGCCAACCAGTCGAAGACGATCCGCCTTCCCGTCCACATGGTGGACAAGATCGCGAAAATGCGCCGGATCGCGGCGATTCTAACCGAAGCGCTCGGTCGCGAGCCGACCGACGAGGAGCTGGCCGATGAAGTCGGGCTTCCCCATCGCAAGCTCGCCCTGTTGCGCCAGGCATCCTATCGCCCGACCTCGCTCGACGCGCCGATCAACGAAGGTGAAGCCACCGAATTCGGCGAAGTCATCAGCGACGAGCGCGCGGTGAATCCACTGGACATGCTTTCCGACAAGAACCTCCACGGCGAGCTCGACGGTTTGCTCGCCGTGCTCGACGACCGCGAACGCCGGATCATCGACGAACGCTTCGGCCTCAATGGTCGCAAGGCGCTGACCTTGGAAGAAGTCGGTCGCGAATTCGGGGTGACCCGCGAACGCATCCGCCAGCTCCAAAACTCCGCCCTCACCAAAATGCGCCGGGCGCTTCGCAAGAAGGAAAAGCCCCTTCCCAAGCCGCTCATCGGCGGCTTCGCGGAAGCCTGATTTTCCGTGTGTAACGGAGGTTTTAAGGCCGGTTCCGCATTCAAGCAGTCTTTCGAGAAAGCGCCGCAAGAACCTTAAGGGGAATGGACATTCCTGTCCCTTCTTGGCGCAAGGAGCGGCGGATTGCCTTCGGCCATGCGGGATGCGCTTCGCGATTGAA
>CAYXZE010000054.1:8906-12054 GCA_964469395.1 uncultured Luteolibacter sp. | reverse complement strand
GCGGCGCCAGCGAAGAGCACCACCAGGCGTCCCACAGCAGCTTGTTCGCCACATAGGAACGATCCAGGCGCTTGGTCCAGAAATTGGAAAAATCGCCCTCCCAAAACGGCCAGGCATCACCTGTGCTCCCGGGGCTGTAAGCCGACCTGACATTGTGAATTGAATCGGGAGCAATGCCCGGGGTTGCATAGGAATTCCCGATCGCATTGTTCTGCGGGAACTGCACGAAGCGACCGCGCATGAAATCTCCCGGCCTGAAATCAACTCCGTTGACCGACGTGTTGGGCAAATCCTGACCGGAGACATACTCCGGCTTGTAATCGAAAAGCGGGAGGTGTTGCAGTTGCGCCAGCGATACAGGCGGCACCAGAGGGATTTCCTGCGCCAGCGCCCGCAATTGCCCGGCGGGTGAAAAACTGCTGCACATGTAGGTCGTCTGATCGCTTGATGGCGGCTGCTGGAGTTCCTTCGCCACATCGGTCCACGAACTCACGGATTTCACGCTGTAAGTGAATCCGCTTTCATAGGCAGGTGTGACATAATCAGCCACCCAATCCTGATTCGGCTTCGCATGAAACGGATGCGACGGCATGGAGAATGACCAGCATTTGTTTGGGACGAATTCTTCATCCAAGGTCTTGCGATGGCAGGTGAAAATCATGACGGGCTGGCCGCCGTTCGTGGCCTTGTTCAGGTTTCCGAACTTGTATTCCGGCGCGGTCACCGGAGGATACAAAGCGACCTGAGGGCTGTTCGGAGCGATCCTGAAACCCGCTGCGGCGGTAAAGTGATGCCAATAGGATGTTGCAAGCGCATCCGATATGCCGGGGATGCTTGAGTTCGCATGACCATCGGCGTTTTCGGAGGCCAACGTATAATTTGCGGAGCCGGTCAACGAGAAGCTGATTTTGACCGGGTCTTCCGAGGCTCCAAGTAACTCAATCCCCGGTTGCGGAAAAATGGGAGCGCCGGTGCCTTTCAGGTTCATGAATGGTAACCCGTAATTCGGCGGGCTGCCACTCGCCAAATCATAGGTTTTTTTGGTCATCCAGATATAGGATTCGAAATGCCTTCCATCATTTCCGCGGTTGTTGCCGGGCGAAGCAGGATTGAACGCCGCCGGATACAGCACTTGGTTCTCGCCCGCGGGGATCAGAAGATCCCTCAAGGGGCTGGGATTGGTCAAAGGATCGACGGGAACTTCCCTGCCGAAACTGGAGTGAAAATTGCGATTAGATGTCGCGAAATTGACATTCTGTGTGGTTGCGGGAGTTCCATATTCGATCGTGAAGTTCCATGGCGGAGCCCATGCGCTTACGAGATATTCCGGAACTAGCAAATCGACGTTATAGGGATTCCACAAGGTGATCACCGGATAGACATTCAGCCGCAATGCGAGATTCTTTGAAGGATCGGGAGGGGATGCGATCTGATCCGTGGAAGCACTCACGACGTACATCACCTTGATCGGCACGGGAGCGAGTCTCCAGCGTTCGCGATTCATGTTGGGATTGTATTCCTTGTCGTCGGCTTGCCCGGAGAAACCATGCTGCTTGCCGGACGTTACCTGAGGTCTTCCTGTCGAACCGAACGTGATCAGTTTCGCGACCTTGGGATCCGGGACCTTGTTGTCCACGGTGTAGGCCATGGCGCTGCGTAGTTGATCCCAGGAAAACAGGTTGTAATTCCTGGCCGAAGTGGGAGCTGTTATCGCTCCGCTAGACGGTCCGTAGGTGCCAAGACCCAAGACGCCTTCATTGACGCGGGTCGTGTCGTCCTGCTCCTGAAGCCACGCCAGGCGCAGGTTCATGCAGCGCTTGAGTTTTCCGGTCGTGACATCCACCGGCAGCAACTCGCTCTGGGTGGTCAGGTCGTGGAAATACCTGCGGGAAAGTTTTTTGTTTGTGGAAACCACTTCCGCAGTCGGCAGGTTCAGCACTTTCTCCAAGACCTCGGCTCCCTTCGGCATGTCGGCATCCGCCGCGTGGTAGCCGTCAGGATTGAAGCGCCGCGATGAGGCGAGCACCGACGCCAGGTCTGAAGGTGGTGGCTGTGCGCCATCTTTCTGAGCGGCACGCAGCGTCGCCTTTTGTCCGTTGTCGGATGTCCACCAGGCGAATCCGGATTGGGGGCCGCTGATCACCGGGACCCGGACCTCGTCCTTCGTATCCAGCACGGAACCGGAACCCGCCAGGGTGCGCGCCGTGGGATCGGCATCCAGCGATGCCATCGCCAAGACGCGGGCATCATCCGTTTCCTTTTGCTCTCCCGACACCAGCCAATTGCGGAAGTTCGGTTTGAGGATGAGCGCATCCCGCGACATCGAGGCATCGTCCATGGTTTCCACCGTCACCGCCGGTGCCGCGTTCCACACTCCGATGTAGCGGGGATTGGCCACGCCATCGACATCGGCGGTGTCGGGATTGGTATCCAGAATCGCCGCAGGTGCGCTGATCCGCTGGTCCGGCCCCATTTCCTTCTGCAACTGCCCGAGCGCCAGCATCAGCGCCACGCGGGCGTTGGTGCGGGCCGCCGCGATATTGCTCTCAGCTCCGGATGCGCGCAGGGAAATGGTGGCCAATTGCAACATGCCGACGGCGACCACCACGATCAGCACCATCAGCATGAGGGAGGCGACCAAAGTGAATCCGTTCTTGCGCCTGTGGCTAAAGGGGACTCGGAAGTGCGCGTTTGAATGGGTTCGCATGGTTTTAGAGTGGATGTCTTCGACCGGGAAAACCGATTCGGCATTGTAAATTGCACATACTTTGTTAATACATTGCCGATTCCATGTAAAGCGGATTTTTGATGAGCTTGATTGGATGGGTTGCCGGAATTCAGGAGTCCCGGATCATCTCAGCATTCATGAAACATAACTCAGTATGCTCGGGGACAACACCTACTCTCTTGCTGAAAAACCAATATCCAATTAACACGCGCCGACAACGCGAGGGGGGATCGCGCGAGTTTTTCGGGCGGGCGGCATGAATGGATTGGGAGAAAGGGAACGGTAAGGTCGCTGAGGCGTTACCCACAAGTCGAAGGCGGCAGCGTCAAGGAGCGGCGATATCCGATCGCCGCGTGCATGGAACTCGTTGGTGACGTTGGTGACGTTGGTGACGTTGGTGACGTCATTTTCGTTCTTGGA
>CAYXZE010000054.1:0-8806 GCA_964469395.1 uncultured Luteolibacter sp. | reverse complement strand
CGTTGGTGACGTTGGTGACGTTGGTGACGTTGGTGACGTCATTTTCGTTCTTGGATCATTGGCCGTGCCGCCAGTTCGCTCCGCCGCAGTTTGCCCAGTCCGCTGCGGGGGAGTTTTCCGATCATGACGGCGGCCTTCAAGCGCCGGAATCCCGGGGCTTGGCGGGCGTAAGCGGAGAGGACGGATTCGATCACGGCGGGATCGACTTGTGATTCGAAAACCGGAACCAAGGCGTGACCCGCCCGCGCGTCCGGAACCGCGATGATGGCGAAGCTTTCCGGCGCGAGTTGGTCCCGGGACAGTGAAACGAGCTCGCGCTCGACGGCCTCGGGATCGACGAGTTCGCCCAGGATTTTCACCCGGATGTCGGCCCGGCCGAGTGGTGTGAGCATGCCGTTTTCCAGAACGGCCCGGTCGGAGGTGGTGTGCCAATCCGTATTGCGGGGAATGAATTGGCCGTCGGTCACATGCCCGGAAAACAGGGCTGGACCGGAAATTGCGAGGAGGTTTTCAGCGGTGATTTTCGCATCCCAGATCGGCAGCAGGGAAATCGGCGCGGGCTGATAGGGCGCGTGCAGTTGGTCGAGGCTTTGGGTGGCGATTTGGGAGCCGGCTTCGGTCATCCCGTAGCTGGCGAGCACCGGCCAGCCGAGATCGCGCGCCGCCCGGCCCGTCGCCGGATCGAGCTGCCCGCCGCCGACGACAATGGCTGTTAGGGCGGGTGGCGCGCATGATTTGGCTTTCACCAGATCATGCACCTGCGTCGGCACCAGCGAGGTGTGGGTGATTTGAAATCGATCCAGCCATTCACGGAACCCGGCGGCATCCCAGCGCCGGTCAAAATGTTGGAAACCGCAGCCCGCTTCATAAGCGCGTGCCGCCACGCCGAAGCCGCCGACGTGATCGAGCGGCAGCGCGAGTCCCCAGCGGGAATCCCGCGTCACCGCCAAGTGCCGGTTCACCGCCGCCGCGGAGACGAGCAGCGCGGACTTGGAAAGCGCGATCCATTTCGGTTTGCCGGAGCTGCCGGACGTTTCAAAAAGCACGTGTCCGGCCAGCTCGGGAAGGTTTGGAATTTCCCCCGAATCCAGCGGCGCGGGATCGTCCCAGAAGGCGCGGCTTGTCAGTAGAGACGCGTCCATGGCTGAGCGGCTAGCAGATCGTCGAAGCCCAGTCCGGTGCCTTCGGGGGCTTTGAAATCCGGCGACCACGGGCCGAGCACTTCCGTGAATTCGTCCGGCTCGAAGAGATGGTGCGTTTGCAGGCCGCACACGCCGACGAGGCCGGGAAACTGCAGCTCCAGCCGTGCCGCCTCCCACGCCGCGAAGGTCTGACCGAGCGGGTGCTCCATGTAGCTTGTCATTACGACGCGCTGGTTGTGGCTGAGGGCCGCCTCGCCCAGCAGGAACGGCTCGTCCACCGCAGGCTTGATTACCATGACCTGTGCGGCGGAAGCCTGCGGGGTGGCTTCAAGGTCCACCGCGAGTTTGACGCGGGTTTTTCGCCGCAGGTCGAGCCATGCGGTTTCGGAATACGGGCAGGGGTCCTCCACGAAATCGATGGCCGCGCGGGTTTTCTCGGTGAGGCTTGTTAGGAAATCCGCCGCCTGTCTGGCGGTCAGCGATTCATTGAAATCCAGCCGCCATTTCAATGCCGGGAACTCGCCCGCCATCGTTTCCAGAAAATCCGCCTCGCTCTCGGGATCGCGCCCCGCCTTGAGCTTGATGGTGGTGAAGCCGGCTTCCACGGCGAGGACGATTTCCCGGGCGTCCGTTTTGGCGAGGGTCGCGTGACTTGCGGGGATTTCCATTTCCTCAAACAACGAGTTTTCGAAATTGCGGGATTCCCGGTCGTATTCCGCACAGCGGATCGCGCGGCGGACAATCGGCCAGCGGCGGGCACCGGCCAGATCGGCGAGGCATTTTTCCAGCGTGGGATCGCCGAGTTCCGGCCACGGGTGGATGCAGCCGTAGCCGCCGTCGATCTGGATCAGTGCGCCGTCGAAGTCGCGGCGGTTGGAAATGGAGTTGAGAAATCCGCGGGCCTTGAGGCGGTAGCGCGAAATCAGCGGTTTTTGATCGATCAGATGCATGGGTCAGCGAATGGCGGCTAGATGAAAGGCGGCGGCGAATAAAATCAACTGCACACCGCCGAGCGCGAGCAGGCGGTTGAAGGCCGGTCCCGGCGGAAAGGTCAGCACGCCCCAGATGATCCGCAGGCCGATCAGGAACACCGGCGCACCGGCGATCGCCAGCGTCGGCAGGCCGAACGCGATCCAGCAAAGGCCGACGAACACCGCGATTTTCACCTCCAGCCAGATCACCGCCACCGCCACTTTCGGGCCGAAGCGGACGGCGAGCGTGCGCTTGCCGGTGGTCGCGTCTTCCTCGCGGTCGCGCAGGTTGTTGATGGAAATGAGGATGGCCGACAGCAGGCCAACTTGCAGGCCTAACAAAAGCGCCTCGCGCGGCCATTCCCCGGTCTGGACGAACACCGTGCCCGTCACCGCGACGAGGCCGAAGAACGCGATCACGAACAGCTCGCCCATGCCGCGGTAGGCCAGCGGAAACGGCCCGCCGGTGTAGCCGTAGGCGAGAAACAGCGAGGGAATGCCGATGGCGATGATCGGCCAGCCGCGCGCCTGATAGAGCACCACGCCGCAGAGTGTCGCGAGCCCGAGAAAAACGGCGGCAAGGCGCATGACCGTCTGCGGTTTCATCATGCCGGATGCCGTGACCCGAGTCGGGCCGAGGCGGCGTTCGGTGTCCGCGCCTTTACGGGCGTCGATCGCGTCGTTGAAGAAATTCGTGGCGATCTGGATGGCGATCGCGCCGCCGAGCGTGCACAGGGCGAGTGGCAGGTTGAAGGAGCCGCTGAGTTTCCACGCCAGCACGCATCCCGCCCACACCGGCACGATGGCGGCGGGCAGCGTTTTCGGGCGAGAGGCGAGCAGGCAGGACTTGATCAGGGCGGACACGGCGGCAGTGAAACCCGAACCTGCGGTGAGATCGACCCATTTCGTGCGGGTCTTTCGGAGCGCGGGGACATGCCGGAGCACTCCGAAGCCGTTCCCGGCGGGGCGGTGGCTCAGAGGGTGTAGATTTCGAGTTCGGTTAGAACCATGTCGGTGCCTTGGTGGAGGGATGTGGCCTCGAACTTGAGGTAGCGGGCGGTGAGGGGGGCGTCGAGTTTGACGCGCACGGCGTTGGGGGAGTTTTCGAGTTCGCCTTCCTTGACCTTGCTCCAGGTCTTGCCGTCGTCGCTGGCGTGGAGGATGTAGCCCTGGATGCGGCCGTTGGGGTCCTTGATGGTGGAATGCACCGAGAATGCGGTCACCGAGGTGGCGGCACCGAGGTCCCAGGCGAAGGATTGCGGCAGGACGCCGCCGGCGTTTTTCCAAACGGTGTCGTTGCGGCCATCGAAGGCGGCGGAGGCTTTGGCGGGGCCGCCTTTGCCGGAGACGGCGAGCACTTTCCACTGGTCGCGGGGCATGCCGAACTCGCTGTTGAGGGTGACGGGGGCGTAGGGGTATTCGTTGAGGTAGAAGAAGCGGGCGGTCAGTTTGCCGCCCTCGGCCTTGAAGGGTTTTTCATAAACGGGCGAGTGAGGGGTGACGGGTGAGCCGTCGGTGGTGTAGCGGATGGTGCCCTTGGCGAGGGGGCGTTTGGCTCCGCCGGCGCTTTCGATGGACAGTGTGTTGTCGGCGGCGCGGTTGATGCGGATGCCTACCATGGGCACGGGGATGCGCGCCTTGAACGGGTGCTCGCAGACGCGGCCGTCCTTGGATTCGAGGGCGAGGAAGAAATCGTAGCCGCCGAAGTCGATGCGGTCGAAGTCGGTGCCGGGCTTGAGGGCGAGCGTGCCGTCCTTGAATTCCAGCCATTCCGGTGCTTCGCGCAGGCCGGTGCAAACGAGACCGGCATCGGCCAAGGGTTTGGCGAGATCGAGTTTCATTTCCGCATCGGCGAAGTCGAAGGCGGCGGGGATTTCCTTGGGGGCGCGCAGCACTCCGTCGTCGGCATAGGTGGCGTCCGGGGCGGCGACCGGGGCGGGCGGGACGAAGGGTTTGGCGGCGGCTGCGAGTTCGCTTCTGGCGGAGTCGTCGGTGAGTTCGCCGGACCAGACTTTGATTTCATCCACCGCGCCGGTGAAGGAGCCGAGGGTGAGGGCGCGGCCGGGAGGCTTGGGCGCGTCGGTGACGATCTGGGGCTGGCCGTTGAGGGTGGCCCGCACTTTGGCGCCTTCCATGTCACTGCGTAAAAGGACGAAGTTCCACGCGCCGGGCTGGATGACGCCGAGCGGGGCGGGTTTGCCACCCTGTGCGAAGGCGAGCGTGCCCTTGTCGTCGAGCGTGAGGGAGAAGGGCGCGGTGAGAAGGGTCGTGGATTTTTTCTCTGCCGGGAGCGCGTCCACCTTGAACCAGAACGAGGCGGACGCGCCGCACCACTGCGTGTTGCTGGTGAGGCGACGGGCGAGGGGAGCCTTCGGCGAATCCAGGCGCAGCGCGCCACCGACCCTGCCCTGGGGTTCCGGCGCTAATCCGGGAACCTTGTCGCCGAGTTTGACGAAGGCGTTCCAGTGGGGGCCCTTGGTGACGGCGAGCAGCCACAGCGAGGAGTTGTCTTGGTGGGCATTCTTGGGGAGCGGCTGGGCGACGTTGGGGAAACGGTTGTCTTCGATGGCCGAGTCGAAGGTGTAGGCGTAGGCGAGCGTGACGGGCGCGAGCTTGAAGGCGAGGCGGCGTTCGTCGCGTTGGCCGTCGCCGCGCAGGAAGCGGAGATTGGCGACGTGGTTGCCGGGGGCGAGTTTTTGTGCGTGGTCGTTGGAAGCGGCCTCGATTTTTGCGGTTTCACCGGGCTTGAGGGTGAGTTTTCCGGTGGAGAGGGTGACCCAGGCGGCATCGCATTCGACCGTTATCCGCATTTCCCCGCTGGATTGGTTGGTGAGCGTGTAGGTCGCCGTGATCGGCTTGAATGCGGCACCCGGCACGAGTGAGCGTTCCTCGTAGTGGGCGTTGAAAACCGGCGTGAGGAGCAGGGCGCGGACGGGCGTGCCTTCCGGCGGCACGACATGCAGCGAGGGATCGCCATAGGTGACGACGGCGTTGCGCACGGCCTCGCCGACGGAGACGCGTTTTTCGAGCAGGTTGATGTGCATCTGGCGGCGCATGCCGTTGTTTCCGGACCAGCCGGTGCCGTTGGCGAAGATGCCGCCCTTGCGCAGCCATGTCTGGCCGGTGTTGTTGTTGTCGGCGAGGGCGAAGGCGGTGCAGGCCGCGACGCCGACGGCGGCGGGCCAGCGGTCGTCCACATTTTTCAAGACTTCTCCGGTGCTCATGATGCCCTCGCCGCCGCGGCTCCAGCCGTGGGACATGGTGCTGAGCATGCCGCGCCGGCGGTTCTGGTGCATGAGCTCGGCGTTGACCGGGCGACCGTCGAAGGCGTTTTCCGGGACATAGGGGCCGCTGATGCCGAGCTGGGAATGCCATTCCATGCTGCCGCCGGATTTTTCGACGGACTTGATGAGCGGATCATCCCAGTTTGTCTCGCCGTAGTTGGTGATGATGGAAAGCGCGTGGGCGCGCCAGTCGAGATTCTTGCCGGCGAGGGTGTCCTGCTCGTAGCGGATGGTTTTTTCCAGGATGCGGTCGAGGTCGTAGGCTCCGTTGCCGATTTCGTTTCCGACATAGGCGATGCGGCTCATGATGATCTCGTCCTTGCGGCCGCCGCCTTCCTTGAGGAACTTGCTTTTGAGGATGCTGCCCGCGCACATCTGGACCCAGGCCGAGCGGGTATCCTTTTCCGTGGTATTGAGGTAGAGGTCCACCCATGCGCCGTCGAGGTCGGCGTAGGCTTCCTCCATGCCGCCGCGTTCGCCGTCGGGGATGGTGGGGGAAGGCAGGTCGGCGCTGGAGGGGGCGCTGTTGCCGATGAGCAGCGCGTATTTGAGGCCGGCGCGCAGGTGGAAATCACGCATCCAGGCACGCACTTGCGCCGCTTGCGCGTTGCCGGTTTTTCCCGTCCCGTAGTCTTTTTCGGTCGCGACATAGACATGGAAGCCCATCGATTCCTTTTGTTTCACAAACTGCGGCAGGACCTTGGAGTAAGTCAGCGCGTCCTCGGTGGTCAGGATCAGGTAGCCCGGCTTGTCTTTCGGGAAATCTCCTTGCTGCTTGCGCCAACTGAAGTCGATGGCCGACGCGGCCGGAGTGACCGAATCCGCCGCGGCGGGCACGGTGATGAGCATGGTTTCCGCAGCGGTTTCACCGCTCTTTTTGGGCGAGCAGGAGGCGAGCGCGGCGATTGCCACCAGGGCGGAGGTGCGGGATGTGGAGTTCAACTTGGAGTGGGGTGATGGGATGGCGCGGCGTGACGGTCGATCCGGGTGGCGTGCCGGAGACGCATGCATGGAGCTTCGCGGAGTGTGAAGAAGAAATACGCGGGAGAAACTCCGATCATTCATTTCTCCGGGAAAATGAGTGCGGGGAGTGTCACGGTTTGATTTTGTGTCGGGAGAAATACGCTTTTTCCTCCGCCTCGGTGTGGATGGGGTTGGCGTATTGTGTTTTGAGTTCGTCCAGGCGCTTGGCGAGCCGCGCGCGGATTTCCGCGTAGGCGGGATCGTTGTAAACGGACTTCATTTCCTTGGGGTCCTTTTCGAGGTCGTAGAGTTCCCAGGTGTTGTCGGCATCGGCATAGAAACGGATGAGTTTGTAGCGCTCGGTGCGGACGCCGTAGTGCTTGGCCACGCCGTGTTCGCCGGGGCCGTCGTAGTAGTGGTAGTAAAGCGCGTCGCGCCATTCGACGTTTCCGCCCTTGAGCAGGGGCAGCAGGCTGGTGCCCTGGATTTCTTCGGAAACGGGCGCGCCCGCGGCTTCGAGGAAGGTGGGGGCGAAGTCGATGTTCTGGGTGAGTTGTTTGATTTCGGTGCCGGGTTTCACCACGCCGGGCCAGCGGACTAACAGTGGCATGAGAAACGATTCCTCATACATCCAGCGCTTGTCGAACCAGCCGTGCTCGCCGAGGTAAAAGCCCTGGTCCGAGCTGTAGATGACGATGGTGTTCCGATCGAGGCCGGTTTCCTTGAGGTGGTCGAGGATGCGGCCGACGTTGGAGTCGATGGAATCCACGCAGAGGAGATAGTCGCGGAGGTAGCGTTGGTATTTCCAATGAACGAGATCCCTGCCTGTGGGGGGATTGGCGGCGAAGGCTTGGTTTTCCGCCTCGTAAGCGGCCATGAATTTTTGTTTCTGCTCCGCGGTCATGCGGTCGAGCTCGAAGGTTTTGTCCGCGGGATACTTGAGGTCGTAGTCCATGCGCATGTGTTTATCGATGCCCATCATGTGTTTGGCGGCGGGACCCGCGCGGCCCGTGTAGTCGTCAAACAGCGTGTCCGGCGCGGGGAATTTTTTCCCGGCAAAGAGACCGAGCTTTTCCGGGGCCGGCTGCCATGTGCGGTGGGGCGCCTTGTATTGGCACATTACGAGGAACGGTTTGCCGTCCTGCTGGTGGCGCTTGATGAAATCCAGCGAGAGGTCGGTGGTGACATCCGTGGCATAGCCGGGGATGCGTTTGGTGCCATGGGGGGTGATGAAGTCGGGGTTGTAATAGGACCCCTGTGCCGGGTGGACCATCCATTCGGTGAAGCCGGTGGGATTGGATTCGAGGTGCCATTTGCCGAATATCGCGGTCCGGTAGCCGACTTTTTGCAGCTCTTTGGGAAAGGTGAACTGGCTGCCGTCGAACGTCTGCCACGAGGTGATGCCGTTGAGGTGGCTGTGTTTTCCGGTGAGCACCGTGGCGCGGCTCGGCGAGCAGATCGAGTTGCCGCAGTAGTTGCCGCGGAAGATCGCGCCCTCGGTCGCGAGGCGGTCGATGTTGGGCGTTTTATTGAGGGACAGCCCGCCGTAGTTGTAGGCGCTGATCGCCTGCAGCGCGTGATCGTCGGAGAAAATGAAGAGGATATTGGGCTGTTTCGCGGGCTTGTCCGGCGGTGCGGCGAATGCGGATGCTGCGAGCGTGAACAGCGCGAGGGCGAGTTTGGTAGGGGACATTGCGGTTCAGGGTTTCTGGAGAAATGAATGCCTGGGGATTGAGGGTTGCCGGTGTGATGGCGGCAAGAAGTTTCCAACCGGACGAGCGGCGGGCATGACGCCGCCATGAGGCCAAGTCGCCTCGGGGAGGCTGACGGTTTGTTCAGGCCGGTATCTGCTGCGGTTCCTGCTCCAGCACCGCGCGCAGCGTGCTGACGAAGCGGGTGCTTTCAAACGGTTTCCTGAGTGTGGCGGAGGCCCCGAGGGTGATCGCCTGCGCCAGGAAATCCGTGGTTCCGCCCGGTTGCCCGCCCGACATGGCGATGATTTTCAAATCTTCGTTCAGCGCCCGGAGTTCCATGATCGTTTCGATTCCGCCCTTTCCCGGCATCATGATGTCCGTGACGACCAGGTCGAAGGGGATCGTCCGCGCCAGTTCCATCGCTTCATTTCCATCCGCCGCGGTGAGCACCTGATAGCCCTCGCTCCGCAACGTGAGTTCCAGGATGTCGCGCAACGACTTTTCGTCATCCACGACGAGGATCCGTTTCGGATTGCCGGAACTGGGGGGCGGGTTCATGCGGACGGGATTCTACCGGTTTCTCCGGGGAGCCCGCAACGTCCGGCTGACACGCGATCACGTGTGCGATTTTGTGAATTTTCAGCTCTCAACCGACCGCGAACTCGCGGCGACCGGTGATCGCCGCTACGATTCGGCCGGGTGCGCGATGTATTCGCTTTCGCGGAGAGTGGTGGCCTTGCGGTTGGCGAGGA
>CAYXZE010000053.1:366-12096 GCA_964469395.1 uncultured Luteolibacter sp. | reverse complement strand
TGGCGAGGTAGAGGTTTTCCGGGGTGAACCAGGCGAGGGCGAGGGTGGCGGCCATCCCGGATTTTTCATGGCAATCAAGGGCCGCGGCGTTGATTTGCTCGTGGATGGTCCGGAGGGCGTCGCCGAGGTGGCTGATGGAGTCGGGGAAAAATCCGGCGGCGGCGGCCTTGAAGGTTTCCGGGATGATCTCGGCCATTTGCTGGAGGATGATCGAGGAGGCGATGTCGCCCGCGTTGCCGCCGCCCATGCCATCCGAAACGGCGAACACGAGGTCGTGGCGGATCAGCGAGTGGCTGCCGTTTTCCGCAAGGATTTCCGCGCCGTTCTGGCCGGAGGCGAAGGCGATGAGCGAATCGTCATTGCGCGGTTTGCGCGAGCCGCTGTGGGTGCGGGCTGCCCAGTGGAGGATCGCGGATTCGGTCACGGTGGCGGACGTGGGGGGATGACTCACAGGTTGGGCGAGTTCAGGTCGACCGGTGGCGGGAGGATTTCCGCGAGTTCGAAGTCGATGATGCAGAAGCAGCCGAGCTTGTCGTTGTAGGTGATGTTGCGCGGCTCGGCATCGAGGTGACGGATGCCGTATTCGCGTTCGAGTTTGGCGAACAGCTTGTCGGATTTTTCCTTGGAAATCTGGGTGGCGAGTTTGCCGCAGTTGCTGGAGACGAAATAGAGTTCTTCCGGGTGCTCTTCCAGGAGCCGCGGCACGTAGGGGCAGCCGCGTTCTTCCAGCACCTTGAGCACGGCCACCTCCGTGGCGTAGCGTTTGTCGGCATCGGTCCCGCGCAGACGCTTGTGGACGTTGCCGTGGAAATCGATCCGCACATTCGAGCGGATACCGTCTTTGAGAGGTTCGAAAGCCATTGGGTGTGCGCCGACGAAACACGTCGAACGCCGAACGCGCAACATCGAACATCGGGCGTTGAAGTGAGGGGAGTTTTTTTCGTCATCCGAAATTTCCCGCAAAAGCCGTTGCCAGTTCGGGATCGCAAGGTTAAGCAGCGGCCATGTCCATTGTTGCCGAAGACTCCGCCGTGATCGTAAAAACCAAGGAGCTGTGCGCCCAAATCGCCAGCGATCCTTCATTTCTCAAGCTTCAAGCCAACGTCGAGCGTTTCCTCAACGACGACTCGGCCCGCCTCCAATACCAAAGCGTCCACGAGCGCGGCGAGGAGTTGCACCACAAGCAGCACGCCGGCGTGGAGTTGGGTGCGGTCGAGATCCGCGAGTTCGAAAGCGCTCGCGACGCGCTTTTTGAAAATGAAATCGCCCGTGATTTCCTCTCCGCCCAGCGCGAGTTGGAAGGCCTTCAAAAACTCATCGGCAAATACGTGGGCGCCACGATCGAACTCGGCCGCGTGCCGAGCGCCGAGGACCTCGAAGACAAGGGCGGCTGCTGCGGTGGCAGTGGCGGCGGCGGCGGTTGCTGCGGCGGCTGATTTGACCTGAACTTTTAAAAAAGCCCGCCATCGGAAGATGGCGGGCTTTTTTGTGCCGATAGGGCGCTTTCCTTGTGATCAATCCTCGACCTCGACGATCAGATTGATCTCCACCGCCACATTGAGTGGCAGTGCCGCGGCTCCCAGCGCGGTGCGGGAATGTTTGCCGCGCTCGCCGAAAATTTCGACGAGCAGTTCGGATGCGCCGTTGACCACTTGCGGGTGGCCGTAAAAGTCAGGCTCGGAATTCACGAAGCCGCCGAGTGAAACGATTTGCTTCACCTTGTCCAGCGAGCCGATCGCGTCCTGGATCACGGCGAGGCGGTTGAGGATGATGATGCGCGCGCCTTCCTGCGCTTCCTCGATGGAAACGTCGGTGGGCACCTTGCCGATGACTTTCTTGTCGCCATCGATCGGCAGGCCGCCGGAAATGTAGAGCAAATTGCCGCTGCGCACGCAGTTGACGTAGGCGGCGACGGGGGCGGGGACGGCGGGCAGGGTGAGTCCGAGCGAGCTGATTTTTTCGAGGATGGTCATGAGGGTGTTGGATTACTGGGTGATGGGGAAATTGTCGGTGAGCAGGGCGACGAGCTTGTTGCCGGACTCGGTGAGGGTGGCGTGGTTGCCCTCGCCATGGATCAGTCCGCGGGTGAGGTAGCGGTGCGGGACGGTGGACGGGCGCACGGAGGTGACGACCGGCGCGGTGACCTGGCGTTTGCCCGGGTTGAAGGCCACGGGCAGGCCGGTGGCGCTGAAGCTGATTTCCCAGGAAACCGCGCCCTCGGCGGAACCGCGCGTGATCCACGGATAGCGCTTCACGAAATCCGGGGTGCCCTGCGCCGGGATGGTGACTTTGAAATACACCGGCGTGGAGGCGATGAACTGGCTGAACTGGAGCTCGGGCTTCGCCTTTTGTTCGACGAAGAAGCGCGAGACCTCCGCGCCGCAGATGTTCATGCCGTTGAAGGAGCCGTGGTGGTTCGTGCCGCCGCCGAATTGCCGGTGCCAGTCTTCATACCGCGTGCTCAACATCATGCCGAGTTCCAGATGGCAGTGCGCGCGCGTGCGGTTGATGCCCGCGCCGGTGTAGCCCATCCGCCCGAGCACCGAGCCCGCGTTCACCGGGTCGCCCGGGTTGCAGGTGATTTCCGCGAGGTGGGCGTAAAGCGAATACACCGCCGAGTTCTCCCACTGGTGTTCGACGACGACATATTTTCCATAATTGCTGCGCCCGGCGATGAGGTTGACGTGCGCCACCCGGCCGGCCGCGATGCTCGACACGAGGTCCAGCGGGTTGCCGGCCTTGTCGCGTTTCACCGGGGAAATATCGATGCCCTCGTGGAATTTGGTCAGCAGGACCTCGCCATTCACGCGGATGGCCGTGCGGACGAAGCCGTAGGAACCCGCTTCCCACGGCTGGGAGTGCTGGCCTTCGAAATTCCGGTCCACATACATGTAGAACCGGTCCAGTTCGCCGGTGAATAAATGGTGGTTTTCCGTCGGCAGGCGGAGATCAAGTGGCGCGGCGGCGAGAGTGGCCGCGAGAAGGAGCTTGAGAGTGAGAAAACGGATCATTTCCGAGCGGGTTATTTTTTCTTTTTATTCATTTCCCCGGTGCGGGGCAGCACCTTGTCGAGGACGTCGATGTCCGCCAGCGTGACGCCTTTCCAGACCACGAGCACGCCATCGTCGATCTGCTTGTCGATCAGGATGCCGTCCACCACGCGGCCATTGAGCTGCGTGATCATCCAGCGGTTTTGGTTGGCATTGGTGATGGCGGCCAGGCGGTTGGCGGCGGGGCGCTTGAGCTTCAAGGCCAGGCCGTATTCACCGACTTCCGAGGGAAACGGGCTGAAGGACTCGATGTCCTTGGTGGCGATTTCCGGCATGCGGCGGAAAAACCGTTGCTGACCGTTCGCCAACTGCGGGAAAATCATTTTCGGGTTGTCCGTTCCTTCCGTTTCCATGTGAAACGTGATCGAGGCCTTGTTGTTTTTCTTGCCGCCGGCGTAAGCGGAGGCCGTGAAGGCCAGGACAAGCGTCAGCAGGAGGGCGGCGAGGCGTGAATGCATGCGCGGAGTGAAACAGATGAGACCGATCGCGGAAGGAAAATCGGGCGGGGTCTTTTTTACGGAATGAAAGGTTGTTGATGGGAGGGAAGATCGGCAATTGACGGCATTCGGACAGGTGAGGAAGCCTTCAGTGGCTTGGTGTGGCCTGGATGGGCGGTTTCATGAGTTCCAAGGCCAGTTGCCGGACGCTTTCTTCCGAGTGCGCGGCGGACAGGCTGACACGCAGGCGGGCGGTGCCTTTCGGGACGGTGGGATAGCGGATGGCGGGGACGAGGAATCCGGCTTGTTCGAGCGATTTGGCGGCGGAGAGCGCGGCTTCATTTGAACCCAGCACTTTCGGGATGATCGGCGTGCGGTCGGGTGAGAGCCGGGCGATGTTGGTCTGGAGTTTTTCCCGCAGGGCCGCGCCTTCGGGCGAGCGGATGAGCTCCAGCGAGGCGAGCGCGGCGTGGGCGAGCGCGGGTGGCGGGGCGGTGGTGTAGATGAACGAGCGGGCGCGGTTGGCGAGGAGGTCGATCCACTCGTGGGACGCGGCGACATATCCGCCGGAGAGACCGGCGGCCTTGCTGAGGGTGCCCATTTGGAAAGTGACGCGCTGCTGGAGATTTTCCTGTTCGGCCAGGCCCATGCCGTGCGGGCCGAGGATGCCGAAGCCGTGCGCTTCATCGAGCAGGAGCAGGGCGTCGCGGGCTTCGATGAGTTCGACGATTTCGCGCAGCGGGCAGAGATCGCCGTCCATGCTGAAGACGGATTCGGTGGCGACGAGGATGCGGGCGGCGGGGGCTTTGGCGCGGATGGAGTCTAGCAGCCGTTGCAGTTTTCCGAGATCGTTGTGGGGAAAAATGCGGAGGGTGGCGCCGGAGAGGCGGGCGGCATCGACCAGGCAGGCGTGGGACAGCTTGTCGAGGATGACGAAGTCGGATTTTCCGACCACGGCGGGGATCACGCCGAGGGCGGTGGCGAAACCGGAGGAAAAGGTGAGGGCGGCTGCGGTTTGTTTCGCGGCGGCGAGGGCATCTTCCAGCATGCGATGCGGCGGCAGGGTGCCGCAGACGAGCCGGGAGGCGGCGGAGCCGGAGCCGAA
The DNA here is from genome assembly GCA_964469395.1 of uncultured Luteolibacter sp. GTDB lineage: Bacteria > Verrucomicrobiota > Verrucomicrobiia > Verrucomicrobiales > Akkermansiaceae > Luteolibacter. Next base: position 7,504 of record CAYXZE010000053.1, on the reverse strand, counting down.
GTGTCGCACGCCTTCGATGAACGCGGCTTCGATGGCCGGGTGCTCGGCGAGGCCGAGGTAGTCGTTGGAGGCGAAGTTCCACAGCGCGCGGCCTTCGCGGATGATCCGGGGGCCGGTGCGGGAGTCGAGCGGGCGCAGTTCGCGCAGCAAGCCTTCGGCAGCAAGCTGGCGGAGTGACTCGGCGGGGCCGGGCATGGCGGATCAGGATTCCGTGGAGGGACGTTCGAGCGCCCAGGCGAGCAGCTTGCTGGAGTCCTTCCAGATGTGGGGCGTGGTGGATTTCAAGACCACGACGATGACCGAGCGGCCGTTGAGCGAACCGCTGGAAACCAGGCAGCGCCCGGCGGCATTGGTGGTGCCGGTTTTCAAACCGTCGCAGTAGGGGACGGTTTTGAGGAGCTTGTTGGTGTTTTCAAGGAGGCGGGTGCGTCCGTCATTGAAGTGGAAGGTGAAGGCCTTGGTGGCGGTGAACGAGCGGATCAGCGGGCTGCGGTAAGCGGCGCGGGCGGCGATGGCGATGTCGCGGGCGGTCGAGTATTGGCCGGGCGAGGGAAGGCCGTTTGGATTGATGAAATTCGAGTTTCTCATGCCGAGGGCCGCGGCCTTGCGGTTCATGATGTCGGCGAATCCCTCCTGGTTTCCGCCGACATCGCGGGCGAGGGCGCGGGCGACGTCGTTGGCGCTTTTTACCATCAGGACTTTGGTCAACTCGCGGCGGGAATAGACGTCGCCGGATTTGAGGCCGAGGTTGGTGGGCTCGCAGGCACTGTCGATCGGCTGGATGGTGATGGGCTTGTCGATGTTTCCCGCATCGAGGATGCAAAGGGCGGTGACGATTTTCTGGGTGCTGGCCACGGCGCGCGGCGAGTCCGCGTTTTTCGCATAGAGGACGCGACCGCTGACGACGTCGATGACGATGGCGCTCTCGCCGACGATGGGCGGCGGCGGGGTGGCGGGAATGGCGGCGACCCTGACCGGCTGGCCAGCATCGACCGGTCGGGCGGGCTGGGCCGTCTGGTTTGAAATGGGGCGCGGGCGGGGCGGGGGATTGCCGCCACAGGACGTGATCAGCGATGCCGAGAAAACGAGCGCGAAAAGATGGGCGCAGAACAACCGTGACATGCGGCGCATCATTCCCATCGGAGCCCGGGCATCAAGCCGGGAATGCGGAGACTGGAGGAAACGCGGGATCACTGGGCTTTTGGCGGAAGCAGGCTGCCGTCCGGTTCGCCGCCCGCTTGAGGCAGGGTGGGTTCCTTGAAATCCACGGGACCCATGAACGACCAGAAACCGCGCTTGCGGGTGTTTTCAAAGGCCAGCGCCCGTTCCTGGCCGGTGGGGAGGGGCTTGAGGTCCTTTTCACGAACTTCCACGACCTTGACGCCAGCCGGGTTCACCAGGTCCGAGAGCTTGGCGAAGTTGGATGTCGTGGCGTCGGTGGTTTTCTTCACGAGATTCATCGAACCTTCACCAACAGCGCTGACCGCCGTGCAGGAGGCGAGGCCGAAGGTGGCGATGACGGGCGGGAGGAGGACCCGGAAGATGGTTTTCATAGGCCTTTGAGGTCAGGCAGGCTAGCATTTGAACGCATTCTGTCCACCGCTCGTTTTTGGTGTTTTTGGTGTGAATACGCGAGGCATGAACCCATTCACGCACGATCTCGGCCTGCGTTTTTCCGGCTTGATTCATGTTGGCGATCACTTTACGGTTTTCCGCACAGAGGCGGTGGTGTTTGTTCATGGTCAGTTTGTTGTAAAACCAAGCTGAATGAATCCCCGTCTCTGACAATCTGAAGCCGCCAGATGAAATCGATTCTTTGCATTTTTCTTCTCTCTTTCATTATATGTGACGCGCAAGTTGGCGAAATCGAGGGGAGGTATTTAAGGTTGGCGGAAATCCTCAGGTTTCCAAAAAAAATAAAGCCTCACCCTGCAACCTTGAATGAATTCAAGCTGAATGAGGGAGTGATTCGAATATGGGCATTTTCGGTAACTGACAATAAATCATATATGCTTTGGCTGCATGAAGACGGTGCCGACAATCCAAAATTGGTAGAGTTTGACGGCCTTGGACAAAAACTTTTAAAAACAAACCGGGTGCTGTTACCGGATTGGTTGTCTCCTCTGTTTGATAGCCCGATTGACCTGAGAGATAGAAATGAGCGTCTGAGAGCAACAATAGAACATTCGTTTATCATGGAATGTGTCAAAAATGGAAAATATCATTGGGCTTATCGAGAGATCGAGAATGGAAATGAATCTGATTACTCAAAGCTCCTGGAACTGCTCGGATCGGCATCTGTTAATCCTATTGATATTGGCTGGGCTATTGATAAATGAGCCAAATGCCCCCATTCAGTAGCCGCTGGTGCCGCTCATTCCAGCCCGAGCAGTTTCTTCAGCCGCTGTCCCGGCGCTTCCCACGGCGCTTGAGGCGAGGTGCCGCCGTAGCCCCATTTATAGGTGAAATCCAGCCCTTCCGGGTGATCCTCCGGAAACACCCGGCCCGTGGCGCGGAACAACACGAATCCGTCGCCCTGAATGCGATGGATGCGGGTGAGGTCCACGCGCGTGCCGGCCGGCAATACCTGGCGCTGCGTTTTCTGTTCATGCCGGTCACTCGGTGTGCGGTGCTCGACCAAAACCGCGGTCCGGCCATTGGGTGACAATTCGCACGGTTTGACCAACTGCCGCGGTTCTTCCAGATAGGCCGCGACGCGCGGATCCCGGGACACGTCTGTGGTGGCGCCCGGAAAAGCCGTGCAGGATGCGAGCGCGATCCACGGAGCCATGAGAAGAAGTCGGCGGAGCGAGACAATGTGGCGTGACATGATGATGTGGAGTGAAAGGTTCATGGGAATGAGCGGGGTGAAGGGATTTATTCCGGACGTTTGCCGCCGAGCAATTTCCCCACTTCCTGATCCGTGGCCGGGCGGAGCGTGATTTTTCCCTTCTCCCCCAAGGCGTTTCTGGGTTCCACCAGACATCCGAGATTGAATTCCAAGCTGTCCTTTTCCGGTTGCGCGAGATCAAGCGCGAAGGGTTGTTCTTTCTCGGGATCTTCCGGATGATCTTCCGGGTGATCGTCGGGATCGGGAGTGACGATCACCACTCCGTCGTCGAGTTTCCATTTGCCGGTTAGCGGGTAGTCATAGAGAAGACCCAGCTTGCCTTTCGGATCAATGTCTTTGGCGGGTTCCAGGAGAACCAGCCCGAATTTCCCGTCGCGGTAGAAGGCGAGGGCGACGTTCATATGGATCGTTTTCTTGCCTTCTTTGTCCGTTGGTAAATCGACCGTGCCCATCCACGCGCCAATCAGGCCTTCCGGGGTGAGTGGCTTCGATGCCGGGGAAACGAGTTCGGGCGTCACGGGTTTGGCGCTCGGAGCGGCTTCCGCGCCGGGGCTGGGGTTGGTCATGATGAGGCCGAGGCATGCAATGGCGAGCTGGGTGTGTGAATTTGTTTTCATGGGATGATCAGGCAGGATGTTTTGTGCTGCGCCGAGAACCATGGCACATTTCGCGCGGAATCCGGTCATTGATAAAATCATCCGCCGGCATTGATACAATCAATGGTGCAACTTGTTTTCTCGCATTCAGGGCGGGTTGACGGCAGTTTCCGCGCATGAAGTTGAAACTGTTGAGTCTTTCTGCCTTGTTCGCCCTGTCCGCGCCCGCCATTCCGGAGGAGGAGTCCTTGAAAATCGAGGGCGCTCCAGATCCTGTGGAAGTGGCTGCGGATGTCACCGGACCCAATGGAGAGCTGCCAAATGACTTGCTTGACGATGCAGACATCCATCAGGAGCTTGCGGTGAACCCATTCACCGCTCCTTCGATCTCGAAAATGTTCGATACCTTGCAGTTTCTGATGCCCCTGCCCATCGCCGAGGTTGAGCGGAAAATGCCAGCGCGGATGTCCCTGGATCGTGCGGATCTGGCGATTGAATTGGGGTTTCTCATCGCGGATGGTTTCCTCATGGTTCAGGCCGAGCAGTTGAAGGATGTGGAAAAAATGGCGAACGATTTGACTCGTTATGGCAAGGCTCTGGGCGCGGGGGACCGGGTCAATCGCCACGCGGCGGGACTGTTGGAAAGCGCGAAGAACGGCAATGTGCCTCAACTGAAGGTCGAGTTGGCTTCCTGCCAGAGGGATGTGCAGGATGAGTTGGTCTCGCTCAAGGATGCGGATCTGGCGCACTTGATTTCATTAGGCGGTTGGATCCGGGCGCTGGAAGTTTCCTCAGTGGCGGTGGACAAGCAATTTTCTCCCGAACGTGCCCGGAAGGTGATGCGGAAAGACATCGCGGAATACTACTCGGATTGCATCACCGGGTTGGAACCGAGGATTTCAGACCGGGCGAATTATTCGGCCATGCGGCATCTGCTTGAGGAGCTGGGCAAGAAGATGACTCTTGAGGACGGCCGGGAGCCCACTCCTGAATCCATGAAGGAGATCCGCAGGATTTCCACACAGCTTGTGGAGCTCGCCTTGAAGCGCCAAAAACCCGGCATCCCCGCATCGCGTCCTCCCAAGTCCGTCGATTGACCCCATTCACGGGGGGCTTTGCTTGGCCGAGGTGCCTACCGGGCAATTCGATAAAGTAGCAACCGCCCGTCGATCGTGCCCACAAGCAGCATGTTCTTGCGCATGGAGAGAGCTGTCGCAATGGTAGGAACTCCGGCAATCGAGAGTTGGAATTCCAAGAGAACTTCGCCGGTTTTCGATGAAATAATGCCGAGAATACCATTGGTTTTTGAAAATGCGATAATCTCCTCTCCGTGATCCGTGGAGATTGCGGTGAAGCAGCCCTCCATGGGAGTTCTCCATAAGGATTTACCGTTGGTAATCGACAGACATTCGATTAACGCAGTTCGCCCCGGTGACTTTGAGTGGTAAATTTCACATGCTCGAATGAGTTCGTGATTCGAAATGAAATCCGCCACGCAGCTCATCATGTGCGACTCGCCCTCATCCCAAGTTAGAATCTCTTGAATCGAGCCATTCTCATCGATGGAACACAGTTTCTTGTTTTGGTGCGAGGTCGGAGGAGTTCCTTGTAGAAAATAAAGCGCGCGCCCGCTATTCAAGCGAAGACAGTGGTTGAAACAATCATAGTCCCCCAAGTTGCGTTCCGTGATGGTTAGTCCGTGAGGATCCAGGACTCGGTCGGTGCGGATTCTTTCATGCCGGATATGGTCTGCAGTGGCGCGAGCGAGAATGTTACCTGTCGCATCGGTCGAAAACGAACAGCCGTGGTCGAACTCACGAAACACAGCGAGTTTGTTTCCCCTTAATAAAAACAGAGTCGAACACTCTGGTTTCGAAGTCTTCCAATCATCTTTGCGAAAGACATGAACAAGTAAGCCTTCGTCATGAGGTAGCAGTTCTACCCCATGGCCTTCACCAGTGTGTGCGGCTTGCCGTCCGGTTTTAAGATTCCAAATCTCGACGTGGCACAACTGGTGGGTCGTCGCGAACATGTCTTCATTAAGCCACAAAATATCGTAGATGAGGTGTCGCTCCTCAAATCCATTGGCTCTGAGTTCCTCGAAATTCTCTTGGGTAAGGACGGGAATGTCAGGATTTAGGGGGGCTTCGAAGCCCCAGAGTGACGGATTGCTGGGTTCAAGATCTGCAAGCCTTGGGTCGTTTCCTTGATATTGTGGGAAGATTGCTTGCGCGGGTCTGAAATCGTGAAGAACCAGCCCAAGATAGGTTTCCCATGCATCCAAGTTTTCGAATTCCTCTTCGTGGCGAGGCCGTAACAACACTACTATTTGGTTGATTTCATTGAAGCGACACCGAACCGCCTCGCGCCATTCACCGAGCAGCGAGTTACAGATTCCCGTTGTCCAATCCCAGAGTAGCAATTCGCCCTCGAAACAAAAGCCGCCATCATAGCAGCCCGAGGCAACCGCGATTTTTGGTTCGGTCGGATGAAATGCTAGGTCATTGATTGGAAATCGAAAATCCATCACGGCGAGACGTTGATAGGACCCTGCAGTATAAATGCTGACCCGGTGGTGAAGTGTCTGGCCTTCGCGGGCCATCCGTCCGGACCATCCGATTGGGTCGAATTTACTGCAAATGGCGATAAGTTGCCTGGTGTTATCGCGAAACTGCCGATAAGGTCGGCCGATCTCGCTAAACTGCGGATCAGTGATTTCGTGATCAAATGTGAGGCGCATCGGTAGGAATTGGGCGTATTATCGAAACTGGTCTTCCCAACGGAATTCGAAGCGGGCCTTGCTGAGGGCGTTGTCGCGGTATTGGGCGCCGGGGTGGCCTTTGGCGAAGCGGAAGGGAGGTGTGGGGGATGGGATAAGGCTGATCATCGGCTTTGCGGAGCCTTTCAGGCTTCGGTTGGAGAGGCAATGAGGAAGTGGCACTCTAATGTTGCCCCAATGGCCGGATCAGCGGCTCATCCGCATCTTTTCCAGTTCGCGTTTCAAAGGCAGCCAGTAATCCTTGTCCTTGAGGCGTTCTGATTGCTCCTCTTCGCCGAGAGCGGATGTTAGATCCGGCTCATTGCCGGAGATCGCGAAGGTGACGAGCGGGCGGGATTGTGAGGCTTGTTCGGCAGCTTTTGGCCAAGCCCGGGCACTATCCATCAGCAGGTCCGGGGTGCGGAGTTCCCGAAACCAGAATTCGATTTGATCGGAGTTGGGAGCTGCGAGGTTTTCAAAATAGTGGGCTTCCACCAGCCGCCGGATCATGGGCCAGTCCTTGTCGCGCTGGGTTTTCTTTGCAAGGACGAGGTCGGGGAGACTCAGAAGATCACAGATCGTGCCGTCCGGTGTTTGAAGGGTGGTGCGTCTTTCCCATAGTTCGGGAAAGGGATCGACGCCGCGCATTTTTGACATCACGTCCACCCGCATTCCCAAGGCCTCGGGATGGTGGCAGCGGAAATGAATCGAGTGTCCGGTGTGGAGGTGAGCGGGATCGAAGCTGGGTACGGCGATGAGTTCCGCTTGAAGGGCATCGAGAGCAATTCTGAGGCGTGAAAGGTTCTGATCGTCCGCGAGGATGGCGAGATCGGTGTCCCGGCTAAACTCGGCCGCGCCGTAGAACACGCACGCCTGACCTCCCATCAGCAGGCATTGGACGTGATGCTCGCGCATCGAAGAAAGGACTTTGAG
>CAYXZE010000053.1:0-356 GCA_964469395.1 uncultured Luteolibacter sp. | reverse complement strand
GATCAAGGCTTCCTCCTAGTGCGGTGTAGATTTCCCAGAGTTTCTCGGATTCAGCCCAACGTTGGAGGGGAGTGAGGCGGTACCATTCCGCCCACTCGTCTCCAACCAAGTCTTCCGGCTGAACCATAAGATTGAGATAGCAGGCTTAAGCTGGGACGTAAACCTCGGATCCGGCATCCGCGAACTCCTTGGATTTCTCCTCCATGCCTTTCGCCAGTGCTTCCTCCTCGGCGATACCTTGTTCCGCGGCGTATTGGCGGACGTCCTCGCTGATTTTCATCGAGCAGAAGTGCGGGCCGCACATCGAGCAGAAGTGGGCGGTTTTTGCTCCGTCTTGGGGAAGGGTTTCATCGTGA
>CAYXZE010000052.1:0-12308 GCA_964469395.1 uncultured Luteolibacter sp. | reverse complement strand
ATTGCGCTGATTTTAACTGATTTTACTGAAAGAATTTGAAGTCAGCCAACTCACCTTTTGGGTGAACCGCCGCTCATTTCCAATCTTTTCAAAATCAGTTCAATCAGTGATCATCATCTTCCCTTCGATGGTTACAGCGCTTTTTTCTCCTTTGGCGGACGCGGCGGGAAATCTGGACGCGGCGGGAAATCCTCCGGGGAAATTTTCAGATCGCCATTTCGGTCGAGCGCCTCGAAGCGGGCTTCCTGCTGGTCTTCGGTGAGATTTTTCACGGCGGGACCGGCGCGGAACTCTTCGAAGGACAGCGCGCCGTCGCCATTGAGATCGAGCTTGCGATTGATTTGCTCCGGGCCTTTCTCGGGGCGGGCGTCTTCTTTTTCCGGGCGCTTGAACGGGCGCTGCGGGCGGTCCTTGGAATCGATCACGCCGTTCCCGTCGGAATCCAGCCGGCGGAAAACCTCCTGCTGTTTTTCGGCGGTTAGTTTCATGAACATGGGGCCGGCCTTGAATTCCTCGAAGCTGATGCCGCCGCTCTTGTCGGCATCCAGTTCCCAGAGGCGCTTCATGCGCTCGCCGGGCTGTCCGGGTTTGCCGTCATGGGGTTTGTGCAGGCGGCCGAGTTCGTCGCGGCTCAATTTCCCGTCGGCATCCTTGTCCAGACGCTTGAAGATGTTCGCCCGCTTTTCTTCCGGCAGGTTCTGGATGCGCGGGATGGCGGTGAATTCATCCATGGAAATGAAGCCGTCCTGATTCTTGTCCGCGGCCTTCCACTTTTCCACGGCTGGCCGGACGGGGGGGCGCTCCTGGCTTTTCGGGTCCATCGGCGGTTCCTGGGATTGGGCATGGCAAACCGCAGGCAGCAGCATTCCGGCGATAAGAAAGGAAACGGGGATTGTTTTCATGGACGATTGGGGCTTTTTTAGCCGCGTTCCGCGAGGCTGAACGCCGAAGAAACTCCATCTCCCGGGAAAAGTTTCGGTTCTCCGCCGGGAATCCCGCCGTTCCCATTCATTCTTTCCCATGCACATCCGAGACATTTTCAGTGATTCGAAACCTTCGCTTTCCTTCGAGTTTTTCCCGCCCCGGAATCCTCCGGCGTGGGAGGATCTCTATCAGGCGATCCGCGAGCTGGAGTCGCTCCGGCCGACTTTCGTTTCCGTCACTTACGGTGCCGGTGGCGGGACCCGCGAGCTGACTCATGATCTCGTCGTCCGCATCAAGGAAACCACCTCCATCCCGCCGGTGCCCCACCTCACGTGCGTGGGGCATTCCGAGCGGGAAGTGATGGAAATCCTCGAACGCTACGCCAAGGCGGGCGTCAGCAACATTCTGGCGCTGCGGGGGGATCCGCCGAAGGATCAGCCGGGTTACGATTGGTCGGAAAGCGACTTCCGGTATGCGGCGGATCTGGTGAGGTTCATTCACAAGTTCAACGAATCCGGCGCGCACCCGGACCCGCGCGGATTCGGCATCGGCGTGGCGGGTTTTCCGGAAGGCCATCCGGCGACTCCCAACCGGGTGGATGAACTCGATTTCCTGAAGGCCAAGGTGGACGCCGGGGCGGACTACATCTGCACCCAGTTGTTTTTCGACAACCACGATTTTCTCGATTTCCGGGACCGCTGCGATCTGGCGGGCATCCACGTGCCGATCATCGCCGGGGTGATGCCGGTGACGTCGCTCCACGGGATGAAGCGCATGGCCGAGCTCGCCGCCGGAGCGCGCTACCCCGCGAAATTGCTGCGGGCGCTGGACCGGGCGAAGTCGAGCCCGGAGGCGGTCGAGCGGGTGGGCATCCACTACGCGGCGGAGCAATGCGCCGGTCTGCTCAACGAGGGGGTGGACGGCATCCACTTTTACACGCTCAACAAGAGCCACGCGACGCGTGAAATTTATAACAGCCTGGGTCTCGCCGCCAACGGGTGATTTCTAACGGCGTCCCTGCTGGTAGATGTCCTCCGCCTGCTTCAGGGTGAGTTCGTAGAGATTGCCCTCGATCGGCACCATGATCGGGATCCGGCCCAGGTTCCCGTCAACCGGGTATTCCTGAATGAGCCGGGGCGCGCGCTCGAATGCATCCGCCGACAGGGTGACGCGGAAGAGGCCTTCGTAGCGAAGCATTCTGGATGAGCGGTCGGAGGCCTGGGCGGACAGTTGGCGCTCCTCCACATTCGCGGCCAGACGGTCTGACAACGAGGTGCCGCCGTCCGTCCGGACTCCCTCCTTCGCCCGTTTGGCTTCCTGGGCCGCGCGCCGCAGGGTGAAGTCGGATTCCTTCACTTCTGACACGGTGTCCCCGCCATCGCCACTGAAAAGCGGCGAGCCGCCGGCGACCGAACCCTTCCTGATCGCGGCGTTGATTTCCTCCGGCGTTGGCAGTCGCACCCGCATGTTTCCTTCGAGCGTGAAAAGATCGTCCGCCTTCAGTTTGAGATTGCTCAGTTCCATGCCGCCGCCGGTGGTTTTGATTTGAAACGATCCCTCCCGGAAATCCACGCGGTGGTAGTTGCGCACATAGTCCACGGTGGACAGCGCCTTGAGCAAATGGACCCGGTCCCTCAACGAAATCATATCCTGGCCATCCAGCACGACCTGCCCCGTAAAGCCGATGCCTGTCGTGGAATTGGTCGATCCGGAAATCGTGAAATCACCGGAGATCGTCCCCTCGACAAAGCTTCTCAAGGCCGGCGGCACCAGATTTTCCAAGGAGAGCATGCGGATCTTCGCGCTGCCGGTCACGGTGGGGTTTGTCCCGCCGCTCACCGTCAGGCCCGAGAGATCGACCGTTCCCTGTCCGCGCCGGAGCTCGGCCTTTTCAAAGGTCAGTCCCTCGCGGTTGCACGCGATCACCAGATTGACGATCTCAAGCTCCCTGAGCCAGTTTTGAGAAAACGTCCCGCCTTTGAAACTCAGGATCAGGCCGTCCTCCTGGCGTTGGATTTTGAGCGTGCTGTGGTGGATCGCCCCGCGAGTCCGGTCCGAGTAGCCCCAGCGCAACGAGGCGTCGGCGATTTCCAGCGTGTCGGTCAGCACCTTGTCGGACTTGTGGAAAAGGGCTTCGGCCAGCATCTGCGCGGCATCCTCGTCGTCAGCCCCCGCGCGGAGTTCCAGATCGAGTGCTGAAATCGAGACAGTTCCGGTTTTCCACGGGCCGGTGATGCCGTCGAGCAGGCCCATCTTGCAGCGGATGTTGCGTGCCTCCAGCGCGCTGAAAAAAGTATCGCTGCCGCCCTGGCAGGCCAGGCGATTGATTTCGAGCTTCCCTTGAGTCCGCGAGAATCCAGTGATTTCAGCCTCGCTCGCGGAGAGGCCGACCCGCAGTTTTTCCTCCATCTTGTCGCTGAACGTCTGCGTCTCGGCCAGTTTGACCAGATAGAGCCAGCTTCCGGCGGCGGCCAGCAGCAGGAAAATCAGCAGCCTGAAACTCAGGCGCAACAAATGGAACATCGCGGTGCCCTTGGTGCCGCTGCCCGTCAGCGAGTAGCGGATCTGGAACCAAAATCCCTGGTTTGCGACCCATTGGCTCAGGCGCTCGTTGAAATTTTGCGATTGTTCGGATTCCATATTCAGGCTCACTTGGGGGGCGCGGAAAGTAAAACGGGCCGCCGCCATGGACGCGAGGGAAATTTACCCTCGCACAGATCCCCTTCATCACCTACCACCCGCCTCGTGGAAGCCACCGACTATAAAGTTCGCCTCGAAATCTTCGAGGGCCCTCTCGATCTCCTGCTCTACCTCATCAAGAAGGACGAGGTGGACATCCATGCGATCTCCATCGAGCGCATCACCCGCCAGTATCTCGACTATATCAACACCTTCAAGCTGCTCAACATCGACCTCGCTTCCGAGTTCATCGTGATGGCCGCGAACCTGATGTATCTGAAAAGCCGGACCCTGCTGCCGCGGGTGGACCAGCCGCCGGAAGAGGACGCGGAAGAGGACGATCCGCGCTGGGAACTCATCCGCCAGCTCATCGAATACAAGAAATTCAAGGACGCCGCCGGTTTCCTCTGCCTCCGCGAGCTGGAGCAGGAAGGGCGCTTCGCCCACCAGCCGGATGCCGCCGAGGCTCCGGCCGAGGAACCCGCCGCGCTGGCGGAAGTCTCGATTTTCGACCTCATCCGCGCCTTCCAGAACGTGCTCAAGCGCTTCGAGGAGTCCCACGATTTCGGCGATATCATCGACGACCGCTACACCGTTTCGGACAAAATCGAGCTGCTGTTGGGCCGTTTCAAGCCGGGCGAGTCGCGCCGTTTCGAGGCGCTCTTTGAAACGGCCACCACCAAGGCCGAGGTCATCGTCACCTTCCTCGCGCTGTTGGAATTGATGAAACTCAACCAGTTCGTCGTCCGTCAGAACGAGTTGTTGGGCGACATCGTGATCGAGCGGCGTGACAACCAGTCCGTCGCCGCGCTGGAAGCCGCCGAGGTCGGGGCGGACTATCAGTAATAGACCAGCAAGGCGGGTCGAACTTCGGTCGACCTGTGGGCCGTGAAATATGGAGTTGCGACATTCCTGTCGCAACCCAAGTCCGGATTGAGTTGCGACAGGAATGTCGCAACTCCTTATTCCTAATCTCTTTCGTGTTTGGCACTCTTGCACGGAGTGGGGGGCTTGCTATTTCTTCGAAACTTGCCGAGCTTACGCGTGCTTTCCTTTCCGCCATGCACCACAGACATATCCTTCGTTTTCTCGGCATGAATGTGGCTTTGATCGTGTCATCGCTCGCCGCTGCCGAACCCACCGGGTCACCGGATTGTTGCCAGCCGCAAGGCGGGACAGAAACGAAACGGCCGGCCGGCCCTAAGCATAGTGATGCGACAACGGCGGTGTCCGGCAGTGAGACATCCCATTCACCCAAAATCCGGGATGGCATGGCGTGGATTCCGGGCGGCGAGTTCCGGATGGGAACGGACGAGCCGGAGAGCTATCCGCCGGAGCGCCCCGCGCATCCGGTCAAAGTGGATGGATTCTGGATGGATGTCCACGAGGTCACGAATGCGGATTACCGGAAATTCGTCAACGCCACTGGATATGTCACCGTCGCCGAGCGCAAGCCGGACTGGGAGGAAATGCGGAAGTCTCTGCCACCCGGGACACCCAAGCCGGATGACGCGCTTCTCCAGCCGGGAGCCTTGGTATTCACCGCGCCGGAGAAGCGGGTGCCATTGGACGATATCGGTCATTGGTGGACGTGGACGATTGGCGCGAGTTGGCGGCATCCCGCCGGGCCTGACAGCAATCTCGATGGCAAGGATAATCATCCGGTGGTGGGCATTGCCTTCGAGGACGCCAAAGCCTATGCGAAATGGTGTGGCAAGCGGCTTCCCACCGAAGCGGAATGGGAATTCGCCGCCCGGGGAGGGCTGGCGGGCAGGCGCTACGCCTGGGGGGACGAGTTCACTCCCGCGAACAAGCGCATGGCCAATACCTTTCAAGGCGATTTCCCCTGGCGGGATACCGCGGCAGACGGCCATGCCGGAGTCGCACCGGTGATGAGCTATCCCGCGAATCCGTATGGTCTCCATGACATGATCGGAAATGTATGGGAGTGGTGCGAAGACTGGTATCGGGCGGACGCATACGCCGGACTTCTTAAAAAAGGCCTTCAGGTGAATCCGCAAGGACCGAAGGACAGCCATGATCCGGAAAATCCCCAACAGCCGTCGCGGGTGATCAAGGGGGGATCGTTTTTGTGCAGCGAAGGGTATTGCATCAATTACCGCCCTTCCGCACGCCGGGGGACGGCGATTGATACAGGCCTGTCGCATCTGGGATTCCGCTGCGTCAGGAGCAAGTGAGTGTTCAATCTCTCGAAGGCGGTTTCCGCATGGATTTCTTTTGGGATAAATTCCGCTTGTCCGCCACGCTGCGGTTTTTCGAGTTCCGCGACCGGGGGCGGTTGGTCCGCCGCATTTTTTCGATGGCCTGGGTCTTCGCCACCGCCTTGCCCTCGCGGATCGCGTCGAGCTGATCACATAACTCACGCCGTGCGAGGAACCGGTTCATTTCCCGCGAGCGGTCCATCTGGCACTTGATGCAGACGCCCGTCGGCAAATGTTTGAGGAAGACGCAGTTTGAGGTTTTGTTGATCTTCTGCCCGCCCGCCCCCGAGCCGCGCACGAATTTCTCCAGCAAATCCGCCTCCACGATCCCAAGCGCCGCCATCCGCCGCGCCAGTGCGGTTAGTTTTTCGTGGCTCAGGGGATTTTCCATGGGGCGAGGGTAAGCGTGCTTGGGGGCGATTGAAAAGAGGGAGTCAGGTTTGTATGAGCCTCATGGATATTGGGCGAGAAAGTCGGGCAGGTTGATGGCGGTAACCGATTCGGAGAGTGGAAAGGTCTCGCCCTGAGGAATGAGGTAGTAGCCCTTGGTGGCTTGCAGGGTCTTCATGCTTTCCACAAATCCGGGAGTCAGCTTGGGCGAGAGCGTGCGCTTGATTTCGAGGGCAACCGTTTCGCCTGACGGGTTTTCCAAAACGAGATCGATCTCGGCCCCGGCTTGGGTGCGATAGTGGTTTGATGTGGCGCCTTTCGGGAGGCGAGTCACGATCTGCTCGATGCAGTAGCCTTCCCAGGAATGACCACAAAGCGGATGACCCAGCACCCGCTCCAAATCCTGAAAACCGGCGAGGGCGTGGAGAAGGCCCGAATCCCGCCAATAGACTTTGGGGGCTTTCACCAGACGTTTTCCGGCATTGCGACTCCAGGCCGGAATGCTGCGCACAAGGTAGAGGCCTTCCAGCAGATCGAGATAGTGGCGGGCGGTCTTGCCGTCGATTCCCAGTGAACCGGCCATTTTGCTCAGGTTGAGAGTGGCTCCTTGTTGATGGGCGAGCATTGAACACAACCGCCGTAACAGCAATGGTGCCGCTGCGATTCCAAGTTGGGGCAGGTGGCGCTCGACGTAACTGGTGATGAAATCCTCACACCATTGGATCGCGGACGCATCATCAGCGGCGAGATAGCTGTTCGGGTAGCCGCCGCGAAACCAATGACGATCCATCACGTCGATGCCGGGTCCGAGTTCGGTGAGGTTGAGCGGGTCGAGTTCAAGATAGCTGATTCTGCCTGCGAGAGTTTCGGAGCTTTGTCGCAGCAGTTCGGGAGAAGCCGAGCCGAGAATGAGGAATTGGGCCGACTTCTCACCGGCGCGACGGCGTTCATCGATTAAACCGCGAAGTATCGGAAATAGATCGGGGACGCGCTGAATCTCGTCGAGGATCACCAAGTGGTCGGCGAACTTTCCGAGGTAGAGTTCAGGATCCGCCAGCTTGGCGATGTCCGAGGGGCGTTCCAGATCGAGATAATGGTTGGGTTTACCCATATCCAAACCTCTGGCGATGGTTGTTTTACCCACTTGCCGGGAGCCGAGAAGGGCGACCACGGGAGTCTGGGACAAACGCTTTACCAAGGTGGATGTGAGTTGGCGGTCAATCATGCGACCTTGAAAATACGGAATCGATTCCGTATTTTCAAGGTGAAGTTTCGCCGGGGCTGGCGCATCAAACCGCAGGGAATGGTGTCTTCCTCACGCCGTTTTTCCATCCGCCTTGGGTTTGCGGAATTTGGGCGGGGCGGGGGCTTTGTCGGGGGTGACTTTTTCGATCGCCTCGACGGGCACCCAGCCGCGGGTTTTGGTGGCGAAGGCGACATAGACCCAGTGGCCGGACTCGCGGATGATTTCGCAAAGCGAGCCGGGCGGGGCGTCGATGACTTCGGGCGAGGTGCGCGCGGCATCGGTGTGGAGCGCGATTTTTTCCGCGATGATGACCGCTTGTTTTTCGAGCGGGGCGAACTCGGAATCGTCGGGGAAATAGCGCCAGCCGAGGACTCCGGCGAAGATCAGGAGGGGGGCGAGTATCAGGATTCCGGTGGCGGCGATGCGGAGGCGCGCGCCGGTGCGGGTGGCGGGGAAAACCAGCAGGGCGAGACCGCAGAGCCAGACTCCGGTCCAACAGGCGGTCTGCCAGGCGGCGAGTGGAAAGCGGGCGATGGCGTATTGGTATTCTGGACGCCGGACGCTGATGGCACCGTATTTCCGCTCGATGAAACGGAGGTTCTGGCGGGCTTCCTGGTGGGCGGAATCGCGGACGAGCGCGCGGCGGTAGTAAAGCGCGGCCTGGCCGGGTGAGCCGGAGCGGTAGCAGGCGTTGCCGATGTTATAAAGCGTGTCGGCGGAGAGTTGGTCGTAGTTTCCGGCTCCCATCCAGAGTTTCAGGGCGTCGTCGTATTTGGCGGATTCGTAGGCTTCGAGCGCCCGGGTGGCGGTGTCGGCGGCGCGGGCCGACGGGGAGAGGCCGAGAGTGGCGGTGAAAACAACCGCCAGGGCGGCTTTGCGGAGGAGTTTGAGGATTTCCCGGCGGCGGCTGGAAGCGAGCGCGGTTTTCGGTTTCTCGGTGCGGAAGCAAACGGCATCGCGCTCGGCGAGCACGGCCTGGATCTCGGGGGCGGGTGCCGGGCCGAGCCTGCGCTCGATGAAGCTGCCGGCGGACTTCAGGAAATCGGTGTCGGTGGCGGCGGTTTTTTCGAGTTCGCGAAGTTCGCGGACGCGGGCGATTTGCTCGGGAGTCCGCCGCAGGCGCGGGGAGACGCGCATCCAGAGGGCCTTGGTTAGAAGGCAGAGTGCGATGAATCCGCCGATGGCGTGGACGAGCCAGGCGGGAGGCGCGGCAGGATTGGCGGGCCGGGTGAGTTGGGCGGGGCGGAGGACGGCGAGGATGTCGGTCATGCGTTCGAGCGGGACGGGCAGCGTCTGCACGGTGGCTTGGGCGGAGGCTGGCGCGGTGCCGGGTGTCATTTGCAGGGCGATGGGATCGGTGCTCAGGCTTTTGTAGGTTTCGCTCTTCGGGTCGAAGTAGATCAGGCGGAAGGAGGGGATTTCCGGCTTGAGTTCTAACGGACGGATGGATTGGTGGAAAATCACGCTGCCGGAAAGTTCGCGGCGTTCGTCGCCGCGCTGCTCGGTGGTGGTGCCGTAAATTTTCCAGCCGTTGGTTTCCGCGAGCTTCGGCGGGCGGAGGGTGTCGAGATTGCCGGTGCCGGTGACGACGAGATCGACGGTGATGGGATCGCCCTCCTGGACCTCGGTGGTGGGGGTGCTGGCGCTGATCCTGAAATTCCCGACCGCGTTTTCAAAGCCTTCCGGGGCGTCGGCGGGCAGTGGTTTGGAGGTGATTTCGAGCTTCGGCACTTGCAGATAGATTTCCGGGTTCACCCAGCGCGGGGAGGGATCCATGACGACTTCCCGGGTGGTCAGGCGGATTTTCGCGGGGCCGATGCCGACCTTGCCGGTGCGCGTCGGGGTGATGGTGCTGGGGTAGGCGATCGAGACGTAGCGCATGCCTAACAGATTCACCCGGCTGGGGATCTGCGAGGGCTGGAAGCGCCATGCGGTCACGCCGTCCCGCTCGAAGTCCGGGATGCCCCAATCGACGACGGCGAGTTCCTCGGGGATGAAAAGCTTGATCTCGGTGGTGACGGTTTCGTTTTCAAACGGTGATTCATTCATGCACCGGAACGAGCTGGCGTAACGAATGATTTTACCGCCGGACCGGACCTCCGACCACTGGAGTTCGTCGGGATTGAAGATCATGAATTCGAGCGGCTCGGTGCGGGTCTTGATGCCGTTCACCATGACCTCGATCGGGGGGATGACGTGCCTGCCGGTTTCATAGCCGGAGATGATGTATTCGTAAACGAACTCCAATCGCCTGCCGGGAAGCATGCCGGTGCGGGGTGGTCTGCCGGAGGGCATGATGCGGATATTCGGAACTGCGGAAATTTCCGGGATGTCGCTGGCCTGGGCGCCCGCCACCGCGACTTCCAGCAGCGCCTGCTCGCCGCGGGCGAGGAAGGAGCTGGTGAGGCGGCTGGTGGTTTGGCCACGGGCTGCTGAGGACAGGCCCGCCAGGATCGCGATCAGGGTGAGGGTGATGTTTTTCCAAGTATTCATGAGGTTGCTTACCAATCTTTTTCGGCGTTTCGGAATTCACGACGCCCGGGGATGACGGGGCCTTTTTCCGGGTCCGCATTTTCCTTGAGAATCCGGTGGGCGCGTTCCCGGGGGGATTCGTTGGGGTTTTCTCCGTCTTTGTTGTCGCCGTCCTTTTTGTCCTTGTCCGGCTTTTTGCCGTTTTTGCCGTCCTTGTCTTTGTCGCCTTCGTCACCCTTGTTGTCTTTGGGATCCTTGCCGCCTTCCTTGTCCTGGTCGCCGGGTTTTCCTTTGCCGTCTTTGTCACCGTCCTTGTCACCATCACCTTCTTGAGGTTCGCCGTCGCCGGGTTCGCCGTCGCCGGGCTGGGGCAGCGCCTGCTCGGCGGCCTGTTTTTCCTCTTCGAGCAATTCTTCGAGCCGCTTCAGATAGGTCATGGTCATCTCGCGGTTCTGGCGGGCGACCGGGTCGGCGGGGGATTGGGAGAGCGCGGAATGGTAATGCCGGACGGCGTCCGCCCAGTTGGTGATCAGCGACTCGATCATGACGAAGCTGCCGGTGTCTCCGTCTTCGCCGGCCTCGGATTCGCGCAGTTTGGCGAGGGCTTTTCCGACGAGCGTGTCGAAGTGTCCGAGATCCGGCAGCGCCGCCGGGTCCGCCGGATAGGCATCGCCGGCGAGGCCTTTCCAACCGAGCTGGAACAAGGAATTTCCCAGCCCGAGGTGGCCGTTCGCCCGCACTTTGGAATCGTCCGAAAGCAGGGCCTGGCTGAACGCGCCGCGCGCCTCGCGGAAGTCTCCCGCACGGTAGGCGGCGGTCGCCTCGCCCAACCGGTAGCGGGCCTGTGTCTCGCGGGATTTGGATTCCGCCGCCAGTTTCCGATAGGCCTCGCGGGCCTGCGGGTAGCGTTTGGCGGCGAGCGCGTCCCGGGCGTCGGCCGCCTCGCCGGCATCGGTGTTAGAGATTGTTAGGAAGGCACCGGCGGTCAGGAGCGCCGCCCGGATGCCTTTCCGGCGGGTGCCGGCGAAGATCGAGGCCGTGAGCAGCAGGATCGCGGGAAATACCAGCCATTGATAGAACTCGATGGAAATCCGGCGCTCGCGTCCCTCCATTTCAAAGGCGTCCAGATCCTTCACCACCGACTTGACCAGCGCGGGGATGTCCAGCCCGCTCCCGGCGATCGCGAAGCGGCCTTTGGTTTCCTCTGCCAGTTTGCGGAGCGCGTTGGGTTGCAGGCGGCTGATGACGGTGCGGCCGGAGCGATCCGTCATCTGGCCGCCCGGTGAACCTGGATTCGGCACGTAGCCGCCGTCTTCCGTGCCGACGCCGATGGTGATGATGTAAACGCCGGCTTGTTCGGCTGCCGCGATCATCGAGTTGACCTGGCCGTCGTTTTCCTCGCCGTCGCTGAGAATGACGAGCGCGTTGTTTTTTTGTCCGGTTTTCCTGAGTGTCTCGGTGGCCAGTTCGACGGCTGCCGCGAGATCCGAGCCGCCGAGTGGTGCCCAGGTTTCGTCGATCTGCTCGACGGTCTCGCGCACGGCGCTGTGGTCGATGGTGAGAGGGGCGTAAACGTGGGCGGTGCCGGCGAAGCCGATGAAACCGATGCGCTCGTCGGGCATCGCTTCCAGCAATTCGTAAATGACGACCTTCGCCTGCGTGAGGCGGTCCGGTTTCACATCGCTGACGCGCATGCTTTTTGAAATGTCGAGGGCGATCATCACATTGCGGCCGAGCGTTTTTTCCATCCGGGTCCCGGCATCCCCGCGCGGGCGGGCGAGGGCGAGGATGAGGGCGGCGCAAGCGGCGAGCAGGAAAAATAACGCGAGCCAGCGGGGCAGGGAACTGCCGCGCTTGAGCAGGGCTCCACGTAACCGCGGAGCCATGAAGGCCGTCCATTGCCGCCGCCGCAAGCGCGAGGTCAGCACCGCGCCGATGCCCAGCAAGGGAATCAGAATCAGCAGCGCGAGCCAGCCGGGGTGGGCGAAATTCATGAGGTCAGGCGGAGGGTGGCGGGTTCAGGACCAGGTAAGCGGCGGCGGCCATGGCTGCCAGCAGGGCGGCACCCACGAACCAGGGAAACAACTCGGTATCATCGATCACGGTCAGGCTTTTCGCATCGGTTTTTTCCAGTTGATCGATGGTGGTGAAGGTCTTCTTGAGCGCGGCGAGGTCCTGCGCCCAATAATGCTCGGCTCCGGTCAGCTCCGCGATTTTCCGCAGGGTGGGCAGATCGAACTCCTGATAGGGAAAACGCATGATGCGCGGATCCACCCGGCCCTCGGTGGTGCCGATGGCGACGGTGTAGATTTTAATGCCCAGCGTCTTGGCGTGCTCGGCGGCTTCGAGCGGGGAAATTTTCCCGGAGTTGCTCG
>CAYXZE010000051.1:0-12379 GCA_964469395.1 uncultured Luteolibacter sp. | reverse complement strand
GTTTACTGCAAATCGAAACGATACAAAAGGAATATAGCTTACTTGCCAGTTACGGCACCAATAGGCTTACAGCCGAACACATCGAAGCAATCAAGGAATTAAAGAACCTGAAAGAAATCGTTTTTGCTTTTGATAATGATGAAGCAGGAAACAAGGCAGTAGAGAAGTACAGCGCACAGCTTCGGGAGCTGATGCCAGGCGTTGCCTTATCAAAACTAAATTTGCCAGAAGGTGAAGACGTAAACAGCACAGCCGTAGCCCATCAGCCCGAAATCTTCCAACACCTTTTAGAGAACAGACTTGTGCTGAGCAAAGCCGAAGCAACTTTTATTTTTTCAACTGAAAAAGAAAAATCCATTACCCAGAATCCCCAAACTGACACCGAACTGAATACCAAGAACCCTTTTAAGATTGCTTACAAGACCGCTATAGCCAATTACTACATACAGGGCGGAGTAAGCAAGGTACTTGATAGTATGAAAGTTACATTGGTTGTTGAGCATTCTGAAACGAGTTACAAGACCCGAAACAAACTAGACCTTTATGAAGACAAACAAGTAGAAAGACTCTGCAAAGAAGTAGGGGAAAAACTGAATTTAAGAAAGGATATTTTAGAAGCGGATATTTATAAACTGACCGATTTACTGGACGAGTTCAGAGAGAAAGAACTGCTCAATACAAACAACAATCAGGAAGAAAGCCAAGACCTGATCATACCGCTTACCGTACAGGAAAGGCAACAAATAGAAAGCTTTGGGAAGAAAGAAAACCTTATCCAAAACCTGAATACTTTACTAGGCAAAGCAGGCATCGTTGGCGAAGAAAAGAACCGTATTTTTCTACTCATCATCGCAGCCAGTTACAAAATGCCCGAAACCCTCCACGCCCTTATACAAGGCAGTTCAGGAAGCGGAAAGACCCGATTATTAAAGCAGATAAGCGACTGCATCCCCAAAGAGAAAGTAACCAAGCTGACCAGGGTGTCCGATAAAGTACTTTATAACTATCCTGAAAAATACTTCATTAACAGATTGTTATGTTTAGAAGATATAGACGGACTAAGTGAAGAAGCGGAATTTGCTTTTAGGGAATTGCAAAGTAATGGAGAGCTGAACAGCGCCACCAGCAGTAAGCTTGAAAACGGACAAATCGTAGCAGGGCAAAAGACAGTAAAAGGACCGATTGCATCCCTTGCCTGTACGACACGGGGCGAGATCTACGAGGATAATATGAGCCGTTGTTTTTTGATAGCCGTTGATGAGAGCGGAGAGCAGACCAAGCGGATTATTTATTACCAAAATGAGAAAGCTGCAGGGCAGATAGACCAGCGCAAGGAACAGGATGTAAAGCGGTTCCTTCAGAACTTTATCAGAGAGTTAAAACCCTACGAAGTACTCAACCCTTATGCAAATAAAATCCATCTTCCTGAGGAAGCGCACAAGATCAGAAGGTTAAACGACCTGTTCCAAAGCTTCGTGAAAATGACCACCGTCCTGAATCAATACCAACGCAGGAAAGACGAACGTAGCCGACTGGTCACAGAAATAGCCGACATAGCCACCGCAGTAGAAATCATGTTCGAAAGCATTGTTTTAAAAGTGGACGAATTGGACGGAAGTTTAAGGCAGTTCTATGAGAAATTAAAAAATTACTTAAAGAAGACTTACAAAGGTTCACATGATAAAATAGAGTTTACCCAACGAGAAATCAGGCAGTATTTTAACCTTAGCAAAGCCCAGTGCAGCCGTTATTTTACACAGCTTACCGAGTTTGAATACATCACCACCCGACAAGGTAACAACCTTAGGAAAGTAACCTATAAAGTAGATTACTGGGACAATTATACCGCACTTAGGGAGCGCATCAAAACCAATCTTATGAGCCAACTCGAAACACTAAAAAACGAAAAGGTGGAACAATAGGGAACAATCTTGGAACAATCAAGAAGGCTTTAACTGATTATAAATGAATCATTAAAGTCTTTTTTGTTAGTGATTGTTCCAAGTTCCAAGAATATGCTCAAGGAGGCAAAATAAAAAACACTATAGAGGTATATAAGTATGAGCGCAGAAATAGAAAATCAACTAAAGGAGTTTAAAAATTATCTGATACAAATCGGTTACAGCAAAAGCAGTTGTTATATGCTCCCTGAGTGCGTGAAAGACTTTTTGCGGCATGCTGCCGAGCCGATTATAGGAAACATCACTACAAAGCACGTACAGGCTTTTTATGAGTGGTTACAAATACGACCACATAAAAACAAAGAAGGAGGGTTGAGCGAACAGTATATTAACCACCATGTTTATGCGCTCAGGGTGTTTTTTAACTGGCAGGAGCAGACCGCACAACTCGAATACAATCCCATGAGTGTAATGAAGTTTAAAAGCCCCAAACAGAACCCCAGAGAGCCACTTACACACAGCGAAATCAAAGCACTTTTTGAAGCAGCCCAAACACTCAAAGAAAAAGCCGTATTGCACCTTTTTTACAGTTGCGGACTAAGGAGGAGCGAAGGAGAAGCCCTGAACATACAGGACGTACATTTTAAGCAACAGGTACTTTATGTGAGAGAAGGGAAAGGAGCCAAGCGCAGGGCTATACCTATGACAGAAAAAGTAAGCAAAGAACTGGAAATCTATTACCTGAACGAAAGAACAGCACAAGCCAAAGTGAAAGATACCGAAGCTTTTATACTTAACCGAGTAGGGAAACGAATGAGCGGAGACGGGTATAGCAGGGTATTGAAAAATATACTCCAACGAATAGAATTAAGCAGGGAAGCCAGCTTACATTATTTAAGACACAGCATTGCTACACATCTTTTAGAAAGTGGTTTAGAGATCGAAAAGGTCAGGGATTTTTTAGGACATGGCTTTTTAGAAACCACCCAGATATATGCCAAAGTACATCCCAATCAACTGAAAAAACTATGAACTTATCCGACTACTTAAAGACAAGGTACACAGCGAAAACAGCGAAAGCCTACCAGCGAGAAATAGAAATCTTTTTGGGCAATTATCCCGAAGCAAACAAAGCGCTTTACAAAGGCTTAGTGAACTATATCGGTACATTAAGAAACCGTTACAGCAATGCCAAAACACTAAATAGAATCGTGTCGGCTATGAAAGCCTATTACGACTACCTCAATTACACAGGCAAGCGGAAAGACAACCCGAGCAAAGCCATACGATTACGGGACAAACAGAACAGAGACATACAGTTACAAGACCTTTTTACAAGTGAAGAACTGGAAAATTTACTGAACAGGAAAGAGCGTTACAATGCCCTGGAGTACCGCAACAAAGTACTGATAGGTTTACTTATCTACCAAGCCTTAAAGCCCGATGAAATCGCCCAAATTACCCTCAATGACATCAACCTGAACCAAGCAACTATTTACATCAAAGCAAGCGGAAAGACCAACAGCAGGGAATTGAGTTTAAAGCCCCATCAAATATTATTGTTCCATCAGTATCAAACAGAAATCCGGACAAAGCTTCTAAAAGGCAGTGAGAATGATTTTTTTCTTATTGGCCATCGATGTAATCCAATGACAAGTGAAGATATTACCAAACACGTTAAAAGAAGCTTTAAAGGGCTTTACGGTCCACGAAAGGTAAATTGTTTAACAATACGCCAAAGTGTTGTTACAAATCTCCTAAAGGCAGGAAATGACCTTAGAATAGTTCAGGTGTTCGCAGGGCATAAATATCCATCTACTACAGAGCGTTACAAGCAAACCAATGTAGAAGCTTTAAAAACGGCTATTGCCCAATATCATCCGTTCAGGTAAAAGGAAACCCATCGCACCCCACAGGAAGGCAAGCCCAGCCGTGTAGCCAATGTCGTGTAAGTTTTTAAAGGCATTGGCTACACTCTCCCTGTGCTTGCCTTCCTTCCCCGCACCGCTCACCCTTCTGCACATTTTTTTGTCATGCCTTTTGCGTCAGCGCGCAAGCAGGCACATGGCCATCCTCACTCCGCTAAAGCTCCGTTGCGGTGTCCAAGAGCCTGCACCCACCGCACAAGCAAAAGCTCACGCCAAAAAAATGTGCCCCAAGCTATTTAACATAAAATCGCTTCCATTATATAACCTGCCCCACCACGCACGAAAACCAACCGCAGGGGGCAGTTTATATAATTCATTTTATATTAAATAGCCGCTCAAAACCCACCGCACCCAGCGCACAAGGGCGAAGCCCATTATATAGCGGTAAGTGTGCCTGAGCCAAGTAAAGCCAAAGGGTTGCATACGCACCAACCCACCGCAAAAACCCTTTGTCTTTACCCGGCATACGGCATTGAAAAGGAAGCAAGAGCAGGCAAGAATCTTTCCCTACGCTCAAAGAAAACCTACGCCGAAAGCTTCTTTCCTGCACTTGCGTTAGTGCGCATCTCGCTTCGCTCAGTCAAAGGCGCATAGCCACAGGCGTATGGAGTGCTTCGCACGTTATCTTGGGGAATCTTCCATCCCCAAACCCCAGGAGCATTTTTTTGAAGCATGCAAGCCCCACAAACCGACCACACTAACCAAAGCTCACATCCTTCAAAAAAACGTTAACCTTCTTTTTTTCAACTGAAAATAAAAGTGTTATCTTGTTTTTTAAATGGGTTGCCTGAAACTTACATACGAGCCAGAAAACTCACCGTTAAAAGTGGTGTATAACGCTGTGAAAACCAATGAAAAAAGTGGTGCAGGCGATTATAGGTATGGATTTAATGGAAAAGAGAAGGATAATGAAGGTTTAGGTGGCGGTGGTGCTACTTATGATTATGGGTTCAGGATCTACAATCCCGCTATTGCTAAATTTTTAAGTGTAGATCCGTTATTTACAAGTTATCCTTGGTATACCCCATATCAGTTTGCTGGTAATGATCCTATTAATTTTATTGATTTAGATGGTAAGGAAAAGGCATCTCCTGAAGAGTTTCAAACAGCGATGCTGTATAATGCAATTGAATATGTTGACGGTTCAACACAATCAGCTTTCTCTAACATTCCTAGAGATGTATTTTATACAGCTTTAAATGAAAGGTTGAACTCATTTAAGACCCAACAAGCGGCTGGAGTTAATCAAGGAGCTACTTGGTTATGCGGTATAGCAGCACCAATGCAATTACTTGCTACTAGATACCCTCAAGAGTATACGAAAATAATGATACAGCTTTATCAGACAGGAAGCTTTACGACTAAGGGAAATACATATTCAGCAAGTGATCAAATAAGGAATGCAGAAAATATGGCAAACTCCAGCACAGAGAAAGGAGCTGCGGGGATGAATATATTGGATTATATGTTGTTGGGCACTCTGAGAGACAATAGGAATGATATGTTGTCGTATGAGCCTAATGATGATGGGCCGTATTCTGGGGGGACTTGGCCTACAGAAATGAGTGGTATATTAAAGGATTTTGGGTTTGAAGTAACTGCACAGAGTTATTATAGTTTGTCAAAGGATATGGTTGACAAAATTGATAAAGCAGTTAATTCAGGAAAAGGAGTGATCCTTTTTGCTGATCATCATACTTTAGAAGGTAACTCGAAAAATTCATCATCATCTATATTGGGTGATCATTATGTAATTCTGGAAAAATTTACCTACGATGAAAAAACAGATAGAGTATCGTTTACCTATGTTGATTATGGAGGCACACAAAATGCTAGAGAGTATAGTATGGATCAGTTTAAAACGGCTTACCGCGGGAACTGGATTGTTGACAAGTAGATTTATAATATTGGGGGTGTTTTTTTTGGTATCTTGTTCACAATCAAAAGAATATTATAAAGTAGAAAAACTCGATTTAGCATATTATAAAAAAGACATTTTAGCGGGTAATAACAGTTATGTTAAATTAACTAATATTGAGAGTGATTCTGTGGATGGTATTCATATCAGATTTGGTCTTATATTTTTGGATTCTTTAGAAACTGTAAATAAGAATTTACCTGCTAACGGCTTTTTGGGATCAATTGAGAAGATTGATACCATCTATTTTGAAAATGTAGCGAATAAACATGTAGCAAATCATATTGACTCAAATGTGTTCAATGTTGTTTTTTTGTTAGAAAGTAAAGGAGGGTCTAGATTGCCATGCAATAATGTTTTTCAATCTCTATCAGAGTTGAAGAGTAGTATTAATAATAAAGATCAGAGAATTTTACGCTCTAGATTGGTTACTGATGGGGCATTTATACCTTTTAATGAGTCTGTTAAATTAAGTGAGATTAAAAGCAGGTGCATTATGAAATTTTCAAATGGTAGAGTAGTGGAAAGTAATCGGTAGTGGTACAGATTAGCAGGTCCCCCACTAGTGCAAATTTAGTATCCTGATTCAAGTTTGAGCGTAGCGGTAACTTGGATTGTAAATAGAAAAAAGTAACAGGCGCCCTGAGTAATCGGGGCGTTTTTTTTGTGCTAAAAAACAGGATTTTACCAATATGAAAAGTTTTTTTAAGCTTCAAAAGCCATCAAAGGGTTGTTTGTGTCTTAAGTGCCTTATTTATAGTTTTTTATGTTGTTTTTTTTTGTCGATCAGGAGTGCTGCTATCGGACAACTTCACGCATGTTATATACGCGCGTTAAAACCCACAAAAGAAATAGTAAAATAGGATGAAACAGGATTTTAGAAAAGAGCCATGAATATTCCACGGCTCCTGTTCTTTATTAATCTACTACACAGTATGTATAAAATTATATTGTTCGTTAGTTCTTTTAAAAGCATGTCTGCCAATGTCTGGGTATCTTTTTTCGCCAGATGTGTATGAAGAAGGGTAGTAGATTGTTACATTATCCTCTGGCTCCCAATTAATATTTTTGGAAACGGCATTATGTAATTCTTTGTTGAGATCGTTTATACTACTTCTGTAATTGCCATAATAAGTGGACTGGTTAGTTGTCTCTTTAGTAAACTTGAGTGTTAGAAGGATCTCTTCAAATTTAGCTCTCGATGTATCATCAGAGATGTCATAAGTGATGATGAAATTAGCCATGCTGTTAAAAATTTATTGATGAAAGTGATTTATAAAAGCTGCAAAAGAAATCCGGTGGCAAATAACCCGAACCCCATTTTGTTTAGTGTTGCAGATCGCTTTTTGTCACGATCAAAGCGCTTCAACAGGGTGTTGTCAATTGGGTCTAGAAAGTTATAGCCGTAGGAGTCTTTAATACTGTCAATGAGGTCTGTTAAAAGATTGGTCATCATGTTAGATCCAATAACTAAAACTATAGAGCCTATTGCATTCAATATTAACCCTGCTTTAGAAAGAGTTAGCCAGCACATAAAAGTTGTTTACAGTTCGCTGATATTTCTCACCTTGGTCTGTGACCCACAGACCAGAGCCAGCATATTAAAAAAGTAAAAATGCCTTTTTAATCAGGGCGTTTTTTATTCCTGGAACTAGGATTTTACCAAGTATC
The DNA here is from genome assembly GCA_964469395.1 of uncultured Luteolibacter sp. GTDB lineage: Bacteria > Verrucomicrobiota > Verrucomicrobiia > Verrucomicrobiales > Akkermansiaceae > Luteolibacter. The sequence goes on along the minus strand of CAYXZE010000051.1, from coordinate 4,961 downwards.
CGGGTGTTTAAGAGGCTAAAAAGGCGTAAAAGTATTTTTGTTGTTGTAAGTGATTGTTTTATAGCCAATTAGTTAATTCCTACAAAATTAGTAGGATTCCTACTTCCGGACAGTTTCACGCATGTTATATACTTGCGTGAGTTTTATGTATTGTTATTTTTTTAAGTTCTTCTCAATATTATTTATAAGCCTGTCTTGTTTTAAAATCCCTTATGAGTGCATCAATTACAGAAAGCACTTTATCTTTTTCGCTTAGAGGGAGCGCCTGGATTTCTTTTATCCTTTTAACGATGTCGTTATCAAGAGCTTCCTCATGTTCGTCATTGCTTACTGGTAAAAGTTGGGTATTGACACTTATTTACAAGCCTAAATTAACATTAAATCAAACGGAATTTATCGTTTCAAATCCATATGCTTCAAATGATATTTTAGATATGGCTATGTGTATTGATTATGAAAGACCAGATAAGGTTCCATTTCCTATTAATGACAAAATAGAGGAGAAAGATAAGCACAAAAGTGTTAAAGGGGCATTAGAAGGACAAGGTGCTTCGGAAGCAGATGCTAAAGAATCTGGTGACGCATTTCGTCATATGCTATTACATGGTCTAATAACTTCGTTATATGGGGAAAAGACTTCTGTTAGAGATAATGGTAAGTTATATGAAATATATCAAAGTAATAAAGGAAAAATAGAAGTACCTCAAGAATTTAGTTATTTTGAGCCATTTATTTTGATTATTAAAAGCGAGCAGTCTTTTGATGACTTTTATGAAAGTCTACCGAGTGAATTGCTAGATTTGAATGGTAAAATGCAGCAATTTGCTAGTGAATATATAGAAAAGCGTATTTATAAGTTTACTGCTAATAGCGCTTTTATAAATAATATGAAAATACTTGGTGAAGCGTCAGAGAAGTTTTTTAGTAATTTTTTTTCTTTTGACGATTTATGATGTAAGGCTCACATTCCCCTCCAATTGGTAAGGTAGAAAGTCAAGTTAATTACGCGGTAATTGTTCCTATACTTTGCAAGGTTGGATGAAAGGGACAAAAGGGGACAACTTCAGTTACAGTTTTGGTTATAACAGTGTTGATTATAAGAGTATAGGTAATAGTACAGGTTTGCAGATAACTCCTGTAGAAAAAGGTTTGTATAGTGGCAGTATTGCAACAATGACAAGCCTGAATCCAAAACTGTCTTGTCCTGAAATAGGTTTACACCAAATGTGTAAACAAAATGACATTAAAAGAAGGCGAATTAAACAGAAGAAGTGGCTCCTGACCGACCGGAATGTCTCATTGAAGGTTTATAGTAACATTTCGCATATATTTTTATAGCTATGGATATTTTCAAACAAGAGCGTAAGTCAGCCATGGACTTAGGTGACGTTTACTTTTGGACAAGTACTATTCATGAATGGCAACACTTATTGAAGCCGGATAAGTACAAAGAAATAATAATCTCTTCATTGTCGGAGTTAAGCAAACGGGGAAAAATCCTGGTGTATGGTTTTGTAATTATGCCCAATCATATACATTTGATTTGGGAATTGCTTGAGATGAACGGCAAAGAAAAGCCGTATGCGTCATTTGATAAATTCACTTCTAACCAGATAAAGAAAGACTTAAGGGTAAACCATCCATTGGTTTTAGACCGTTTTTATGTTGGGGAGTACGACCGGGCTTATCGTTTTTGGAAGCGAGATCCCTTAGCGATAAAAATCAAAGACAAAAAGATGTTAGAGCAAAAACTTGATTATATTCATAGTAATCCACAGCAAAGTCATTGGAATTTAGTAGAGAGGCCAGAGGATTATTACTATTCATCAGCGTCTTTTTATGAAGAGAATAGGCATGAATTTGATTTTTTGAGACATTATATGGATCGGTATTAGTGAAAATGTTGTGGTCGGTCAGGAGACACGACCATGGTGGTTTGAAGGGGTCATTCAGAGAGAAAAAGCCGGCGAGAGTTATATTTGGAGATGAATTAAAAGTCTTTTTGTCCCTCGGTCGTGTCTCCTGACCGACCGGAAGTGAGAAGAGGTTATTTACTTTTTCTTATATATTTTAAAATAGCATAAACTATCGCGGCAAGTATAATTAAAAAGGTTACTAAGCGGGTTATAATGAAAGACAGGCTTGGTTCAATTAATTCCACTGAGTTTTAGTTTTATATTGCTAAGTACGAAAAAAGGTAAAAAAACCTAAAATTACCAGCTCTTCGGAAGATCGGTATTAGTGAAAGTGTTGTGGTCGGTCGGGAGACACTACCATGGTGGTTTGAAGGAGCCATTCAGAGAGAAAAGCCGGTTAAGTAACAAGGAGCATGGTAATCTTTGAAGGAGTTAAAAGAACAACTGGGGTTAATCATGGGAAAGCATCTTCTCCGTTAATATTTAATGTTGAATAGTTTATGGCGAAAATAATATTCGAAGATTGGGAAGTTGGTATGAGAAAAATACCATTTACAAAACTTCTTAATGAAAAAGCAGGGCTATCATTAACAGAAGCCAAAAAATTAAAAGATAGACTTGTTGATAATAATGAAATTATTGAGATTGAAATTGGTGATGAAAAATTAGCAAAAGAGATTTTAGAAGAAGCTCAAAAATTTAATGTCAAGGGCAGAATAGAAAATCATAGCAGGTATGCCGAATCATAAATTTAAATACATAGTGTTATTTTTTGTGATAGCAAGCTTCGTTTCTCCTGGTTCTCGAATAGTTGGGAAATGGAGAGGAGTGCTTTTGGCAGAGCCTTTGGTGGTAGAGTTTTTAGATGATAATAAAATGTGTACAAAATTCAGGAACAAGACTGCTAGATTTGAATACGTTTTTTTAAATGATTCTTTATTGAAGATAGGGGCAGATACTCACATGGTATTTGTTTTGAATGATTCTTTATTAATTCTTCGACCTAATAAAGCAGAAAAGGATATTTCTCTTTTAGATATAGTTGAGCTTCATAAGATAAGGTAATGGCTTACAAAGCCCAACAAGCGGCTGGAGGTAACCCGCTCTTCGGAATTTATAATTTCTCGGCTCAGATAAGGCAGATTTGAAATCCTGTCCACCGGTCGTGTCTCCTGACCGACCGGAATGTGGTGGGAAGCCGATTCGCAGATATAAGCTGAAAGCTTGACAGAATGCTAGTCCAGGTTACGCATTGATAAACCCAGAACTAGGATTGGTTTGCTGCAAACTTGGGCCAGTTGGAGGGGGACTAATATAAAAGATATTTAAATTATTGGAAGATAGCTATGCCAGGAATACAATGTAAGTGTGGGAATATTATTAAATCAAATGAAATTCCAAATTCCAATGAATGGCTCATAATATCAGACGTGGATTATGATAGGTATTCAGGGAAAATTGATGCGGAAGAGTTATACAAAGAAATGAAAAAATTAGTTATTTGTCAGAAATGTAAACGGATTTGGATTTATTGGAATGGATATCAAGAGTCTCCAAATTCGTATTTTCTAGAATCTTGACAAGTCTGCCGTAACAGATTATTCACAGCCTCAAATGCAATAAAAGTATATAGATCAATAACAAATGATAAAAAGGGGGATATTCTTTATTGTTTTAGTCTTTTTCATCTCATGTGAATCATATGAGATGAAAAAAACTAAAAATGAGCACACACAAGATGAAGTAAGGGTTGATACTATGATTGATTACAAAGCAACTCAAATTCTTGCTAAAATGGAGAAAGATATTTGTCAAAAAGGATTTTTCTATTTTGATCCGGGCAATGTTGAAGATGAATATATTGGCGGCAAAATTCATGTTTTTTGGGATAATAGTAATTGGGTTTTATGTTATGAAATAGTCACTTTTTCATATGCTGGTCAAGCTATTTGTGCTCGACTTTTTTGGTTTGGGGAAGGAATGAATATTCCTAAAGAGGAGTCACACCTCCATTCTAATTTTAATTCGGTTGTAATATCTGATTATAAAAATCTTATTAAAGTGTTTGGGAAAAACATGAATGAAGCTCAGTCAGGTTCCGATTCACTAATGATAAATGGTAAGAAGTTTTTGTTGCCGGATCAAAGTGTCGTAAAAAGCCACATTCAGAAGAAGGTTCCAGGTTACATTTTTAATTATATAGGGCCTACTGAGGTAATGAGATATTTCATTGACTATTATCCGGATGATATTTTCTTGAATGAAGAAATAATAAAAAGGACACTTAATATTCAATTGCCAGAAAAACTGATTGTTAAAAGCTGGAGACATCAATCATTTAATTGTGATGAAGGAACTCCTCCTAGGGAGAGTGGGACGCTTAAAAAAATTGCAGAATCAATAGAAAGGAAAGACCATACTGTCTATAGGGGTGATAAAAATCCTAATACAGATTGGAAATACTGGTGGGAGAGGTATTAGGCCGGTAGTTATAAAAAGTAATAGATTTGCGATATTGACTAGGTGTTTTAGTGGGGCTTAAAACTTAAATGAATTGTTTATGATTGGTCTTTTAGTACAGCTTTTTTTTAATATTATTTGTATAAAATATTTTTCATTGATTTTTTTAATGAAGTTCAAGCGGGGAGCTCTATTTTTATTCCCTTTAATAACTATTGCGATTATATTATTAGATTTTTGGATTATGTTTAGGCAATTGGGAGCGCCTGATACTATGGCAATTGCTTTGACACCTTTCTTTTATATTAAACTGTTTATATTTGGATTAGTGTCTTTTGTGATTCAAATATTGATAAATAAGATTTTCATCAGGTAAAGGTGGTACATTTTTTTATCCATTTCGTTTTCCCCGCTCTTCGGAATTTGTAATTCCGCGGCTCAGATAAGATGGATTTGAAATCCAATTTATCAATAAGTATTGTGGTCGGTCAGGAGACACGACCACGGCGGTGAAGGCTTATTGATGTTGGAAGCCAGCGTGAAGTTATATTTTTGGAGTTGAATTAAAAGTCTTTTTGTCCTCTG
>CAYXZE010000050.1:0-12462 GCA_964469395.1 uncultured Luteolibacter sp. | reverse complement strand
TGGATGCCGGACAACCCGCGGGTTTTTCTGGATTGGGCGCGGGCGCGGAAATTCACTGGCCGCGAGTTGGTGGACTCCGGGATCGTGAAATTGAAGGAGGATAATAACCCGCGCTCCGGTTTGTTCGTGCGTTTTCAGGATCGGCTGATGTTTCCGATCCGCAATGAGATCGGCGATGTGATCGCTTTCACCGCCCGCCAGCTCCGCGAGAACAAGAACAGCGGGAAATACATCAACTCGCCCGAGACGGCGATTTTCAAAAAATCGCGGGTGTTTTTCGGTCTGGATCGTGCCAAGAAGGCGATTCTCAAGGAAAAGGCCGCGCTGTTGTGCGAGGGCCAGCTCGATGCGATTTCCTGTCACGAGCAGGGCATCGAGCACGCCATCGCCACCTCCGGCACGGCTTGCACGAACGAGCACGCGCGGATTCTCAAGCGCTACACGAGCAATGTGCTGATTTGTTTCGATGCGGACAATGCCGGTATCGAGGCGACGGAAAAAGCCTTCCGCCAACTCGTTCCCGAGGGGCTCGGCGTCCGCGTGGTGGAAATGCCGGCGGGGGACGATCCGGACACGTTTCTCAAGACTCACGGTGCGGAGGCGTTCAGAAAACTGTTAGCGGACGCGAAGGATTTTTTCGATTTCAAACTCGAACGGGCGAAGGCGCACGGCCAGCTCAAGTCCGCCGCCGAGCGGGCCAAGGCCTTGAACGATTGCGCGGAGCTGCTTTCCCTAATCACGGATTTCGGGGTGCAGGACAACCAGTTGAACATCGTGGCCGTGCATCTTCAGGCATCCGCCCAATCTCTGCGCGAGGCGGTTGCCAAGTGGAAAGCCAAACCGAAGCGCGCTTATGCCGACAAGACAGCGGACGCAGAGGTGAACGCCCCGCCCGCCGCACCCACGCGGCTGCACCGGATCGTCGCGTTTCTGTGCCATCTCGCGCTCACCTCCGGCCCGGCCCAGCGGTTTCTCGGCGAGCAGTTTGAAACCCTGCACGAGGCGAACCGCTGGCTGGAGGGCATTCCGCTGTTGGAAACCATTCTCGGCGGCGCGCCGGATCCGAGTTCCAATGCCGCGGTGAATGCCTTCATCGGCGGTCTATCAGAATCGGATCGCCTCGCGCTGGCGCATGAGACATCGAGTCTGGAAGGCGTTTCCCTGGATGGCATGCAAGCCGCGGAGCAAGCGCTGGCATTGCTCTCCGGCACCGTCCTGCAACGGCGGGACGCGGCGTTGAAAGCGGAGCTCAAACAACCGGGACTTTCCGCGGAGCGGATGGTCGAGCTGCTGCACGAGGTGAAGGAAATCAGCAGCCTGCTGCGGGGCATCGGCCAGCGTTCGGAATTCGACGACGAGCTGCCCGCTTCCACCTGGAAGCCCAAGGCTCCGCCGTGGAAGAAGTTCGGGGACCGGCTGAAAGGTCCGTAGGGCGCACGGCTTTTTTGTATGTGGTAAAAGCCTTCAGGGGGGCATCACGCGCCGAAGACACTTTGCCAAACAAGGCCGACGCATCTGGATTTTCTTAGCCGCAAAAAGGCGAAAAAAGAGCGCAAAAAAACGATTCGATCACTCGATTCAATGCCCAACCTGGATTTTCAGGCTGGCGGTTTGAGGCGGTCGTGATTCCATCTTGAAGCGGCTGAAAATCTTCGCCTGATTTTGATGCGCCGGCCCTGCTTTGCTAAAGGGGCGGACTGCCTGCGGATTGGTCCGTTAGGTAAACGTGCTTGTAGATCGACCAGACGATTCCACCCGTGATGTAAAGGCCGGCGAGAATCAGCAGCGCGGAATGGCGCAGGGCGATGACCAGCGTGGAACCGAACAAGGCCCCCGCGAAAAAACTCATCACCAGAAACGCCGGTACGAACAATTTCCAGCGGGCGACCTGATGTCCCTTCAGCCGCATGCCGAGATTCGTTCCAAGATCGGTTAGGAGTCCCGTCACATGGGTCGTCCGCAAAACCATGCCGCGGTAGTGGGTGGCGAGGGCGTTCTGGATTCCGCAGGCGAATCCGGCCAGGCAAATGGACAGGATCTGCCATGTCCCGAAGCTGAAATGCGCGCCCGCCAGACAAACTCCGATCCCGATCACCGCCCGTCCGTAGGGGCGGGAAAACTCGATGCCCGGGTGATGGATGACGAATCCGGCGGTGGCCGCGCCGAGCACGAAGCCGAGCGTCGCGGTGATGAGGTGCAGCGCCGCTTCCGGAACGGGGTGGTGGTCCTCCACGAGGTTCATGGCGACTTTCGAGAGGTCTCCGGTCAGATGGCTGACCGAAGTGCCGAGCTGGATCAGGTAGCAGGCATTCACCGCGGCTCCGAGAAAGGCCAGGCAACAGCCACCCACAATGATCCAGCTTCGATGCGGTTGAACGGACGTTTGCTGCACGGGCGATTATTTCCCAAAATTTTCACGATCGCAATCCCATTGCCCGGATGCGGACGGCAGGGCCGACGCATCTGGATTTTCTTAGCCGCAAAAAGGCGAAAAAAGGGCGCGAAAACCCGATTCGATCACTCGATTCAATGCCAAACCCGGATTTTCAGACTGCGGTTTGAGGTGCTCGTGATTCCATCTTGAAGCAAAGACCTCGTTCATTTCCATTTTTGCGTATTTTTTTGATCCTTTTTGCGGCTGAAAATCTTCGCCTGATTTTGATGCGCCGGCCCGGATGCGGACGGATCGCCGCTTGCCTGCCGCGCGGGGATCGTGTGTGCTGCGCGCGTGTTTGCCACTTACGTGCATGATTTGAATCCGATCGCCCTGCCGATTTACGGCGGTCTGGCGCTGCGCTGGTATGGACTCGCTTATTTGATGGGTTTCGTCGCGGGCTTTCTGCTGCTGCGGAATCTGGCGCAACGCGGGTTGTGGGTGTTGAAGCCGGAGAAAACGGCGGATTTCATCGCGGCGGTGGCGTTGTTCGGCGTGTTCCTGGGCGGACGGATCGGCTGGGTGCTCTTTTATTTTAAGGACGGATTTTGGGAACCTGAGTGGTGGCCGGCGATTCAAGCGGATCCATTGCTCGTGTTGCGTGTGTGGGAGGGCGGGATGGCCAGCCATGGCGGGATTCTCGGGCTGGCGATTTTCACGTGGTATTACGCGAAGAAGCACCGGGTCTCGTGGGCCGGTTTGGCGGATGGTTTGTGTGTCGTGGGTCCGCTCGGCTTGTTCTTCGGCCGGATGGCGAATTTCATCAACGGCGAGCTTTACGGTCGGGTGGCGAACGGCGTGGCGTGGGCGGTGAAATTCCCGCAATCCCTGACGTTGGAGCCGGAGGAAACCCAGAGCGCCGCCTGGCAGGCTTGCATGCGGATCGATCCCGCGCTGGCGGAGGCGAGAACGATCGATCCCCTCATCGCCGCCGCACGGACCAACCCGGAAATTTCCAAAACTCTCGGCGAGTATCTCCAGCCGCGCCATCCCTCGCAAATTTACGAAGGGTTGTTAGAGGGGCTGGTGTTGTTTCTCATTCTCTACGCCGTGCGGGTGAAATTCCCGAAAGCGGCGAACGGCCTGATCACCGGATTGTTCTTCGCGCTCTATGCGATTTTCCGGATTTTCGGCGAGCAGTTCCGCGAGCCGGATTCGGCGTTGGTCGGGTTCCTGACGAAGGGGCAGTTTTTCTCGCTGTTCATGTTTCTCTTCGCCGCGGCCTTCCTCGGTCACGCTTGGCGCGGGTGGAAGCGCTGCGGTTAGGCGCGTTCGCCTGAGTTCGCGCTTCAGCGTGCTCTTGGCGAAGACAAGCTGAAGCTTGAACTCCGGGCAGTCGGTAGGCTTCCGGCTCTTTTTCTTCGCTATCAACCATCAACTTCTCACCGCTTTCAGCGCGACGGCGCAGGCCTTGTAGTTCGGCTGGCGGGAGTGCGGATCGAAGGCTCCGTGGGTGAGCCGGTTCACCTCCGGGTAATGCATGGGAATGAAAATCTGGCCGCGCTGGACGGTCGGCGCGAGGTAGGCCGCGGCGGTGATTTCGCCGCGCCGCGAGCGGACGAGAACCGGCGAGCCATCCTTGATGCCGAACTTGCGCGCGTCGGCGGGGTGGATTTCCAGATAGATATTTTCCGGATAGAGTTTTTTCAGGATGTCGGACTTGGCGGTGCGCGTCTGCGTGTGCCACTGGCTGCTGGTGCCGCGCCCGGTGAGCAGGAAGAACGGGAATTCGAAATCCGGCGGCTCGGGCAGTTCCGCAGGCGGGGAAAATAATAATTTGGCCTTGCCGTTAGACGTGTGGAAAACACCGTCTCCGAACAAACGGCGCGATTGGAGATTGGCGGTCCGGCTGGTTTGCGAGCCCTCGGGGAACGGCCACTGGATGCCGCCGAGCCGGTCGATCATTTCGTAGCCGTCGATGCCGGTGATGTCGCACGGGCGATCTTTGGTTAGATCCCGCAACAGCTTGAACACGGCTTCCGGGTGCGTCCATTTTTCGAACATTTCATCGCAGCCCCAGGCGTTCGCGATCAGCCGGAAAATCCGGAAATCCGACAGCGCCTGGCCCGGTGCCTGGCGCACCGCCTTGAGCGTGCCGATGCGGCGCTCCGAGTTGATGAAGCAGCCGTTTTTCTCGCCCCAACCGGCGGCGGGCAGGACGAGGTCGGCCGCGAGGGCGCTTTCGGTGGTGGCATACATGTCCTGCACCACCAGGAAATCCAGCTTTTCGCGCAGCGCGGCGAGGCGGCCGGAATTGATCCACGAGTGAAACGGATTGGTCGCGATGATCCACAGCGCCTTGATTTTTCCTTCTTCGGCGGCTGCCAGAATCTGGTCGTAGGAGAGGGAGTAGTCGGCCGGGATGTTTTCCAGCGGAATGCCGAGGCCAGCGGCGACTTTCTCGCGGTGCGCGGCATCGGAAAAATCGTGGCCGCCGACGAGCGAGGTGGTGTTGGAAAACAGGCGCGAGCCCATCGCGTTGCACTGGCCGGTGATCGAGTTCGGTCCGGTGCCGGGCTTGCCGATGTTGCCGGTGATCAGGCAGAGGTTGATGATGGCCTGCGCGGTTCTAACACCTTCGTGGGACTGGTTCACGCCCATGGTCCACCACCAGGAAACGCGCTTGCCCGGTTCCGATACGGTGCGGGCCAGTTGTTCGATGGTGTCCACGGTTTGGTCGGTTTTTTCCGCGACCGCGGCGGGGGAGTAGTCTTTGACGAATTCCGAAAATTCTTCGATGCCATCGGTGCGGGCCAGCGATTCCGCATCCACCCGGCCGTCGCGGAGAATGCAGTGGGCCAGCGCGTATAACAGCGCGAGGTCGCCCTTCGGCTTCAGCGCGATGTGTCGGGTCGCCGCCTGGGCGGTTTCCGTGGCGCGGGGGTCGATGACGATGATTTGCGGGCTGCGCGGGTTGCGCATCACGCGCTGCCAGAGAATGGGATGGGCGATGCAGAGGTTCGCGCCGACCAGCACGATCACGTCGGATTCCTCGAAGTCCGCGTAGGTCGCTGGCGGAGCGTCGAAGCCGAAGGATTGTTTGTAAGCGGTGACGGCGGTGGCCATGCACTGGCGCGTGTTCGCATCGCAATGCAGGAAGCCCATGCCGTACTTGAACAGGCAGCCGAGGAAGGCCATTTCCTCGAAGGGAATCTGGCCGGTGGATAGAAACGCGACCGACTCGCGCCCGTGCTCGGCGCGGATTTTTTTCAGGCGGGTCGTGAAAGCCTCCATGGCCGCCGACCAGTCCACCGGCACCAGTTTTCCGGACTCGTCGCGCAGCAACGGCGTGGTCGCGCGATCGGGTGAATCTAACGGATCGAGCGACTGCCAGCCTTTGGGGCAGGCCATGCCGAGGTTCACCGGGTAGCCCGCCTGCGGACTCAGGTTGATCGCCCGGCCGTCTTCATCGAGGTGGATTTTCAACTGGCAGCCGGTCGCGCAGTAGCCGCAGATCGAGGTCGCCGCGGAGCTTGGCTTGAGCCGGGAGGGGATCTTGCCAAGGCCGAAATCGCCCGGTTCCTGCACCAGATCGCGGGTGAGGGGACCGGTATGTTGTTTGAGGAAACGCTGGAACATGGAAAAGGGAAGGCTGCTCCGGCAAGCTAGCACGATCCGTGCGGGTTCCCATGCTCAATCGGTTGCCGCGCCGGGGGATTTCTCATGGGCGGGATGAGGCGGGTTAATCAGGAGTCGCGACATTCCTGTCGCGAGTGGTTGGGTGGCGACAGGAATGTCGCCACTCCTTATGGTGAGGTGAATGATTTCCGCCGGGGCGTTCACGCGCAGCGGGAACCAGTTGCCGGTGCCATTGCCGACGACCAGCGCGCGGCCGGATTTTTGATAGAGACCGGACCAGTAGCGGAACATCGCCGGGCCCGCGCCGATGTCCGGCGTGAGCATCGCCTGACCGCCGTGGGTGTGGCCGGCCAGGGTCAGGGGAATGCCCAGTTCCGCCGCGCGATCGAAGGCATGCGGGTGGTGCGCCAGCAGGATGGGAAACGCGGCGGGATCGCGCAGGGCCGCGACGGTGTCCACGTCCCGGCTCATTTTCTTTTCGTTGTGATGCCAGACGATTCCTAAAAGCTGCACCGGCACGCCGCGCACCTGCACGGTCGCCGCCTGGTTCCGCAGCATCGCGAGGCCGCCGTCACGGATGCTTTTTTCAAAACCCGCCGGGTCATCGAACAGGTCGTGGTTGCCCTCGATGACGAACAGCCCGGACTTGGCGCGCATTTGCTGGAGCATTTTCACGGCCACCGGCAGATCGCGGATGGTGTTGTCGATGAGGTCGCCGGTGAAGAGCACCAGATCGGCATCGAGCCGGTTGGTCGTCGCGACGATTTCATCCAGCACCGCGCCGCGCGTGAACTTGCCGACGTGGGTGTCGGTCACGTGGACGATCCGCATGCCGTCGAGCGCCTCGGGCAAATCCTTGAGGAAAACGGTGATTTCCCGCACGCGGAAGCGCGTCAGTCGCGGCATGCAGAATGCGGTGGTGCCGTAGGTGCCGATCACCGGCAGGCTAACCGCTGTCGCTGCCAGCCACTCCCGCCGCGTCCATTTGCGGTCGTCTGATTTTTCAAGGACTGCCGTACCGGGCTTTTTGAAAATCCTGCGGACGATGGTGCCAACCGCCCAAACGAACATGGTCGGCAGTCCTAACAAGGGCAGGAAAACCAAACCCCACAGCAAGACCAGCGCATACCACGCGGGCGGCAGCGATAGCGTGATCACGTCGCGCCGCGCGAGAATCACCCACACGAATCCGCAAAGCAGCGCCAGCACGGCCAGTCCGAGCACCACGCGGATGCCGGTTTTCCCCAAGCTCCGCAACCGCCGGTCCGCCCACCACCACCACGCGAGCGAGAGCAGGGGGATGCCGAGGATGATTAGTTTGAAGATCGCCATTTCTTCAGATTTTCTCCAACGCTTCGCGGCTGATGCCGCGGAGTTCGAAGATTTTTACCAGCGTGTCCTCGATCAGGTTGTTAGGGCATGACGCGCCGGCGGTGATGCCTACGGTGACCGGTCGTTCGTCGGAGAACAGTCGCGAGTAATCGGAGGTTTTCTCCTGCCGGTGGTGCAGGTCGTAGTGGACGATTTCCTCAAGCGACTTGATGCACGACGCGCCGCGGATGAAAAACGTCGGCAGTTCGGGCTCGGCGATTTCCACGAGGTGGGCGGTGTTCGAGCTGTTATAGCCGCCGACGACCAGCAGCAGGTCCATCGGTTTCTTGAGCATTTCAAACAACGCGTCCTGCCGCTCCTGGGTGGCGCCGCAGATGGTGTCGAACATTTGGAACGCGGAGTCGCCGCCATCGCGGTCGGTGATCGCCTTGCGGAGGCGGCGCTGGATTTCCTCGGTCTCGCTTTTGAGCATGGTCGTCTGGTTGGCGACGCCGATCTGGCGGAGGTGGATTTCCGGATCGAAACCGGCGGAATAGTCGCCCTGGAAGCGTTTCAGAAAAGCCTCCTTGTCGCCGCCGTTGCGGATGAAATCACAGACGTCATCGACATCGGCCAGCGTCAGGACGACGAGGTAGTGGCCCTCGCCATTTTCGCCGAGCGCGCGGGAGGCGGTGGCGCGGGTTTCCTCGTGGTTGGACTTGCCGTGAATGATCGAGGTGATGCCGTCCTTGGCGTAGCCGCGGACCCGCCGCCAGACTTTCATCACGTCGCCGCAGGTGGTATCGACCACGTAGCAGCCGCGCTCCTCCAGCTTGGCCATGAACGCCGTGGGCGCGCCGAAGGCCGGGACGATCAGGACGTCATCTTCCGTGAGGTCATCGTAGCTCGCGCCCATTTCCTGCCACGGCAGAGAGACGATGCCCATTTCCCGCAGGTGGCGGTTCACGTCCGGGTTGTGGATGATTTCCCCGATGAGAAAGATGCGGTTTTCCGGGAAAACCTTGCGCGAGGCGTAGGCGAGATCGATCGCCCGCTCGACGCCGTAGCAGAATCCGAATTGCTCGGCCAGCAGCACGGTGGTGTGGCCCACGGTGATTTTTCCGCCGTGGTCGCGGAGTTTTTCGACGATCGTCGAGTGGAAATGGACCGCCACCTCGGCGGCGACGCGTTCCATGACATCCGGGCGGCGCACATTGACCCGGGGCTTTTTCGCTTTGCTGGCGGCTTCGCTCATCTGCGGTGGATATAGTCGCGAAATCGGGTGCGACCAACTCATTTTCTCGGGGAAGGCGCGCGTTCAGGCCGCGTTGGTCTGGCGGTGTTTTTTGAAAACGCGCCCGATGAGGATGCCGATGAGCAGGGCCACTCCGCCCGCCACATAGAGTCCGTTTTTGGCGGCGGTGAGCAGCGGGTTGTCGAGGGTGTTCATGGAAATGTGATAGGCGGCGAGCTGCCACCTGCCGTTTTCCTTCACGAGCGTGGCGGTCCAGCGGCTCTGGATCTCGTGGTTTTTCCCGAACAGATCGTAGGCGGCGACGGTTTTGCCGAAGGAAATGCCGGTATCGCCGCCATGCAGAATCGTCAGTTCGTCGGGCGTGGGCGGGACTTTGTAGCCCTTGAAGGATTTTTTCCCTTTTTTGTCGAAGAAGTCCTTGAGTCCCTGGCGGCCGCGGCAGACTTCCGAGTTCTGCCAGGTCACGACGACGTCGGGGTGGACGTGGGTGAGCACGGTGTCGATGTCGCCCTTGGTGATGGCGTCGATGATTTCGGTCCGCAAAGTCCGCAGTTCCTGATGGGCGGGGTCCTCGGCGGCGGCGGTCATCGCCAGGGTGAGCGCGGCCAGCAGGGTTTTCAGAATTTTTCGCATGGTGGGAGCTTGGGGGAAACGGGCGTTTCTTCAATCCCGAACATGGGGAAAATCATCTATCTGGGATGCAGTGTCATTTTCATGCCGTGCTTGGGACGCAGCGTGATGTCCGGCTGGGGTTCCACCGGATGGCCCGGCACCAGCCGGAGCTGGAAGGACTGGATGACCATGGCGGTGATCAACCGCGCTTCTAACATGGCGAACTCGTTGCCGATGCAGAACCGCGGCCCGGCACCGAAGGGGATGTAGGCGGCGGGGGGAGGGGACAGGAATCGATCCGGATCGAACTCCCCGGGCCGCTCCCAGAACGCCGGATGGCGGTGGAGCGCGTAGGGGGAAATGACCACCGCCGAGCCGGCGGGCAGCGTGAAGCCGCCGATGACATCCTCCCGGATCACCCGCCGCTCGATGATCCAGATCGGCGGATAGAGCCGCATGGCTTCCTGAATCACGCGCTTGGTGTAGGCGAGCCGCGGGACGTCTTCCAGCACGGGAACGCGTCCATCGAGAACGGTGGTGATTTCTTCTAACAATCTGCGCTCGACCTCGGGATGGCGGGAAATCAGATAGAAAATCCAGGTCAGGGCGTTGGCCGTCGTTTCGTGGCCGGCGAGCAGGAAGGTGATGGTTTCGTTCCGCAATTGGGAGTCGTCGAGTCCGGTGCCGGTTTCCGCGTCGCGGACGCGCATCAGCATGGCCAGCAGATCGGTGTCCGGTCCGCCGTCCGCCTGTGTCTGGCGGTGCCGGTCGATGATCCGGTAAACGACCCGGTCCACATCCGCCAGCGAGCGCCGGAAGCGGAGGTTGGCCGGGGTGGGGAGCCAGGCAGGGCAGTTGACGAGATGTCCCAGGCGGCTGAAGACGTGCGGCAGGATCACGCGCATGGCTTTTTCCACCGTCTCGGCATCCTCGCCGGTGTTGAAGCTGAACAGCGTCCGGCCGACGATGGAGTAGGTCAGCCGGGCCATTTCGGAAGCGATGTCCAGCGGACCTTCCCGCTTCCGCCAGCGGTCTAACATTTCTTGGGCGGCGGTGGTCATTTGCTCCGCGAAACCGTTGATCTGGCGGTGGTGGAACGCTGGCTGGTCCATGCGGCGCTGGCGTTTCCAGAACTCGCCGTTGCAGGTCAGCAGGCTGTCTCCGGTGACGGATTTGATGAAGGCGGAGCTGCGGGTGTTCTTGTCGTAATTGGCGGCGCGCTTTTGCAGGACCTGCTCGATATCGGCGGGGTGATTGAGCAAATGAACCACCTGCGGACCTAACCGGCAGCGCACGATGTCGCCATGAGTCGCCGCGGATTCCACCACCAGTCCGAGCACGTCGCGGCGGAACTCGCGCAGGTTGCCGAGCAGGAAATGGCCGCGCGGGCCGGGGGCGGTTTTTTTGCGGGGTTGGTTCATGGCGAATAGTTCCACTCGGTGAAGCCGCGCCGCCACTCGCTGGCGATTCTTTCCCGCATGGGCGGCTCCAGTTCGGCGAAGCGGTTTTTCCGGTAACCCGCCAGTGAATCGACGTAGCGCTGGAGTTCGGGCTCAATGACACCGTATCCGTCCAGTCCGAGTCGGGCGTAGAGCGTGCGGATGGCTGTCAGCGGCGCGCGTTCCAGTTCGTCGAAGCTCATTTCATGAAAGCGTCCCGCCGGGATCAAATGCCGTTGGGCGAAGAACGCGTCGTGAACCTGATTGTAGCGGGCGATGATGCGGTCGTCGATGCGGCGGATGTCGGGTTTTTGCAAATAGCTGAACCAGACCGCCGTGTCGTAGTAATGGCGGCAGGATTGAAAAATCTGATAGGGATGGCGGTGAATGTGGACGAACCGCGCGTCGGGGAACATTTCCAGCAGCAACCGGATCCGCGCCGTGTGGGGCGGGGACTTGAGGACCAGCGGGCGCTGGTATTTGAATGTGAGCTTTTTCAGAAACCAGAGGAACGCGGCTTTCCACTCGTCGATTTCCGCCTGCGGCACGCCATCGAACGTGAGATAGCGCGCGTAGTCGTCCTCGCCGCGGGGAAAACTGATGCCCAGATAGAGCGAGCGCCGGCTCATCAGGCAGGGCGCGAATTCATCCTCCTGCGGCGTCTGGAAACCGAGTTCCACGCCGTCCATCGGGCGCGTCTTCGGCACCATCCACGCGAACCGCCGCGTGTTGGCCTCCTCGGTGGTGAGAAAGGTGTGGGGATTGGTGACCTGATAGGTGTTGGGGAAGGCGAACTGCCGGGTGTCGCGGGCGAGCAGATTGTGCAGGTGGGTGGTCCCGGAGCGCCAGTGGCCGAGGATGAAAAGCGGCGGTTGGACGGTGGTTCCGGCGATCTTGTCGTGAAACTGCCGCTCCTCCGCTTTCCTGAACCAGGAATTCATCCCGCTGGCCAGCGTGATGAACGCCGCCCGGTGCCAGTAAGCGGGGTCCACGGCGAAGCGGTTTTCCCGCAGCAGCTTGATCCAATCTCCAGTGGTGATGCCGGCCAGGTAATTGTTCCCGACACTCCAACGATGTTTCAGCTTTCCGGGCATGCGGTGAGTCGGAAAATTGTCAGATCTCGCCGGATGGCGCAACCCCGCGTGCGGGTATTCCCGCCGCCAATCCTTGAAAATCGTCCAAATGATCTCTTTTTTCCAAACTGGAGTAATTTTCCCTTGCCACGGGAGCCTTTGGAATCCCATCGTCCGCCCGCGTCCGAAAGGAAGCAAATCCGGCGTAGCTCAGCGGCAGAGCGGGTGACTGTTAATCACTAGGTCGTTGGTTCGATCCCAACCGCCGGAGCCACTCTCAGAACCCCGCAAACTTTGAGTTTGCGGGGTTTCTTTTTGTTTTAGAGGTAAATCGATCAGGCATCCTTCCGAAACACTTCCGAAGGCGTCAAGCCCCAGAAGATCGAAGCGACAGCCTGCGACTCCAAAACACTCCCCGCGACTAAATCGGGTGACGACTCAGGTGACAACGGGTTTCCGTTAGGCATGCCCGGAAGCAGTGCCATCGAGGCGGCGAGAGGCAACGCGGATTGATCCACATACGCTTTTGCCGTCAGGCGTGGGTCGCTGTGGCGCATGATTTGCATGGCAACCGGCAGCGGCACATTTTCGGAGGCAAGACGCGTGGCGGTGCTGTGACGCAGGGAGTGAAAACCGCCGCCGCGAATCCGCACTCCGTCCGCGAGGCGCTACGCTCCGCGTGAGGTTTTTTCGTTGTCAGCACATGAAATCACCCCGTTCGCGCAGTTGCACTCGCCTTCGCCTTTGAGGGCGTTGATG
>CAYXZE010000049.1:0-12502 GCA_964469395.1 uncultured Luteolibacter sp. | reverse complement strand
CACCCCAGTGAACCCAGACACAAGATACCTAGCGTGACCTAGGGTGCCGGGATGGCCCGCATCGCGAAGCTCCCCACCAGCCCCACCAACCCAAGAGTCGCCGCCTACCTTCGCATCTCCAAAGACCCCGACGGAGCCTCGACCGCAACCGACCGCCAACTCAAGGACATCACCGCACTCTGCGCCGAACGCGGCTGGGAAATCGCCGAAGTGTACGAGGACACCGACCTATCCGCCTACCGGGCCGTGCACCGACCCCGCTACGAAGCACTCCTCGACGCCATGACCGCGGGCGACATCGACATCGTCGTCGTCTGGAAACTCGACCGGCTCATGCGCCGCATCGTCGAGTTCTCGCGGTTCTGGACAACAGCCGAAACCGCCAGCGTGCAACTCATCTCCAAGAACGACCCCGTCGACACAACCTCCCCGCTCGGTCTCGCCGTCGTCTACCTCATCGTCGCCCTAGCCGAACAAGAATCAGCGAACACCTCACTGCGGCTCCGAGCCAAGGAAATTGAACTAGCCGAAGCCGGCCGGCACAAGCACGCCGGGCGCCGCGCCTACGGCATGGTGCACGGCTGGACCGAAACCGAAGCGGCCGAAGCAAAAGTGATCCGAGACATGGCCGACCGAGTCCTCACCGGCGAACCGGTCGGATCCATCGCACGCGACCTCAACGAACGCGGGATCCCATCAGCGACCGGGAAACGCTGGACCCGCGCAGCGATCACCACACTGCTGTGCCAGGCCCGCCTCTTCGGCAAACGCGAACACCACGGCGTGATCGTCGCCGACGGCGACTGGCCACCCATCCTCGACGAACACACCGGCATGCGTCTCCGCGCCGTCCTCGAACGGAACCCGACCGGGCCACGCGCCCCGACCCGCCGGCACCTACTGTCCGGGGTCTCGACGTGCGGGAACTGCGGGGCGCGACTCCGCGCGACAGGCACCACCACAAACCCGAAATATGCGTGCCCCCCGGTAACCGAAGGCGGATGCGCGCAGGTCGTCGTCAACCGAACCGACGCCGACACCGAGGTGATCTCACGGGTCCTGCAACGGCTCGCTGACCCCGAAGTCATCCGGGCTGCCACAGCCCGCCGCGGATCGAAAGGCGACGACGCCGAGCTCCTAGCCGAACTCGCCGGGATCGAAACGCAACGCTCCGAACTGGCCGAAATGTGGGCCGGTGGTGAACTGGATCGCGGGGAGTGGTCGACGGCACGCCGCCGCCTCGACGAACGAACCGTGGTGCTGTCTGACCGACTCGACGACCTGCGCCGATCCGAACCGGTCGCCCGTCTCGCCGCCGGTGATATCGGCGCAGCGTGGAACTCGATGTCTGGGGCGCGCCGCCGGTCGGTGATCGAGGCCCTAGCAGAGCAGGTCCGGGTGCATCCTGTGCGCTCCGAGTTCACCGGGCGCCGCATCCGGGTCACGTTGGAGGCCGAGGCAGCCGAGGCGGAACGGGTGGGGGATCGGCGTCTCGCTGCCCGGCGGCGCCGACAGCTCGAGTCCGGGGTCGCTGGGCATGGTGCCGTGTTCCGCCCGGAACGGATCGAGGTTGTGTGGCGGTGATCAGACGGCCCGGAGGTGCCCGCTGGTGATGGTGGGTGCCCAGTGTCCGCGGTCGCAGCCGGTGTCGACGGCGCGCATCCCGTCGGGACTGGTGGTCCAGGTGCGGGCACCGATCGTGGTTTCGAGGGCGACAGGGGCGGGGCCGATGATGCCGTCGGGGGCCCACAGCCAGGAGGTGCGGACAGCGGTTTCCCATGCGGTGGTTGTCGGGTCGTCACCACTGTCGATTGCGGCCCGCAACACGCCGGGAGCGGTCGAGAGTGTGACGGTGCGTGCCCGGACCGGGCCGAGGTCAACAGTGAGCGCTTCGGCGAGCTCGACCGTGTGCTGGTCGACGACGAGACGCCACGTCTCCGCCGATAGGGAGACCATCGCCTACCGGTGGCCGGTGTAGAGCTCGGTCATCTGGCTGCGATCACGCTGCGCACGACCAGGTGGTCGCCGTCGACTTCGACTGTGCACAGGAACGCCCCGTCGTGGTCCGGGGTTTGGGCCCCGATGGGGATGGCGTACCCGCCGTTGTCAAGTGGTTGGATCATTGAGGCCGGCTGGATCGTTGGGTCGTCGTATGGGACGACCTCGGTCGCGTTCTCCTGCTCGACGAGAGCGTCGCTGCACAGACCGTAGGCGCCCTCACGGTCGTCGGGTGCGACCACGGGAGGGGAGTCGCTCGACGAGCACGCCGCTAGTGGCGCCAACGTGGCGAGTGCCGCGACGGCAGCGGTGGGCACGGTGAACCGTCGCTGCCGAGGTCGGGTCATAGAGCTTGTGGTGGGCATCCCGGTCCGCCTTTCAAATGACACGAGTGTTACTCGTCGTAGGGGGAACGTATGTTCGATGGCATGGAAGAACTGGAACGGCGGATCGAAGAACTCGAGACCGAGCTGGGACACGCGAGACGACTACTGCGGGCCATCGGGGTCCTCGCCAACGAGGGAGCCGTAGAGGCTGAGCAGGTGCTTGCGGCCTCGGTCGTCGATCCCGGGGACTTGGTCGAGCCAGTCCGTCGATGACTCAGCCGACCGTCGCACCAAGGTGCCATGGGGGAGGTTGAGCACATCTTCGATGCGGAAGAGCTCGACCAGGCCGAGCGCTCCCGATCTCTCGCGCTTCGAGACGGCGGTCTGGTCGACGCCGACAGCTTTGCCTAGCTCGGCCTGAGTCATCCCAGCCTGCTCTCGTGCCGCTGCCATCGCAGACCCGACAAGGGCGGCTCGTTCCTCGGGCGTCATGGCTCGACACCGTACACAGGCCGACGACCTGCGGTTATGACTGGATATGACCGGTGTAACTACGTCGGTGTGAAGATTCCTCAAGATCATGTTGACGACCTCTAGGCATATGCCCTAGGGTCATACCCATGAACCTCACGCCTGACCAGGCCAAGGCGATCGGCCGGCGAATCCGGGCCTTCCGGGAAGGTCACGACTTGACCCAAGCGGCGCTGGCCTCGAAATGCTTCGTCACCCAGTCCGCCGTTTCACGATGGGAGAGCGGGGCCAAGCTGCCCGCTCGCCGCACGCAGCGCCTCCTCTCCGAGGTGCTCCGCACCAACCGGATCGTCCTATTCCGCGAGGTCGTCGAGCTCGAAGACCACGAGGTGGCGGCGTGATGTCCAGCACGGTGCCCGACACCCCCGATCCCGCCCCGGACCTCATGGCCATGTTGATCGAGCACGTCGAGAACGCCAGGGCACACGGCCACATCCACCTCGGGCCGGGCATCACCGCCCACCTCCACGACCGAGGCCTCACCCTCCACCTCCACAACCAACCAGCCGTCACCCTCACCGCCGACCAAGCCCGCCACCTCGCCCAAACCATCACCGACCGCATCGGGAACCCCTGATGTGCCGCTGGTGCCACCCCACATTCATCCCCACCGACCAAATCACGGAACCAGTCGCCCGCCGTACCTACGCCGACACCGACGGGCAAGGCATCCCCCGGCACCCCACCGACCCCGCCCTCCTCCACCGACTCGCCGTCCTCCTCGACATCCCGGCCGCCGCGACGCCGGCATCACCCCACCAGTCAGGGACCCGCACCCTGACCACCGGTGCACAGGGACCCGCCGCCCTGGGTGATGCCGGCATCGGGACGACCAGGTCCCCGAAAACGGCGACGAGGCCGGCTGCCACCGGCCCCGCCGCCTGAACCCCGAAGAGTCCACAACACACCCCGGAGAATAGCCATGCCCACACCCACCTGGGACGACGCCGAAGCCGCCCACGACCACCGCCAAGACCACACCGACCGGGCCACCGAGCTCGCCCGTCGCCACCTCGCCGACATCCGCGACGTCCTCGCCGCCACCGACCCCGCCCAAGACGCCGGCCCGGTCGGCACCACCGTGCCCTGCCGCGGTGTCGCCTCCTGCACGATCACCCGCACCGTCATCTCCTACCGCTACCCGACGCGTATCCCCACCTTCGAGTACACGGCCCGCACCAAGATCGGTGTCGTCCTGTACCGCGGTGCCCGCTACCACCAGGCCCGCACCGCCTGCCAGCACCACTACGGAATCGGCCCGTTCGACGACCAGCTCGGCGAAGCCCACGAAGAAGCCCTCGCCGAGCGCGCCAACGACCAGCTCGCCCTCACCAAGGAGGGCTGGTGATGGCCACCGACTTCCTCCACGCCGACGACCGCACCACCCCGGCCGGTGTCACCGCCATCGCCCTCACCCTGCTCCTCATCGGCTGCACGATCGACCCCGGGCACGGCATGCCATGACCGACCTCCTGATCGCCCCCATCGCCACGGACCGCAACGAATGGTTGGACTGGCGCCGCCACGGCATCGGCGGATCCGACATCGCCGCCATCCTCGGCATCAGCCCCTACGCCTCACCCTTCTCGCTGTGGTGCGACAAGGTCGGACTCCTCGACGACCAGGACCAGTCCGAAGTCATGGAGTTCGGCCACTGGGCCGAGCTGATGATCGGCCCCTGGTTCGAAGACCGCACCGGCCTCCACGTCTCCGCCGAACAGCTCCAGGTCATGGCCGCCGGCGACCCGCTGTGCCGGGCCACCGTCGACGGGTTCGTCTTCGAACACCTCCCTCAGTTCGGGCCCGACGGTTCCGTCGACCGATCCGGCAACCTCGGCGGCCTCGAGATCAAAGCGCTCGGCCCGGGCAAGGCCTGGGCGGTTGACCTGATGGCCGGCTCGCACCGTGGCGTGTCGAAGTCCGACGCGATCCCCGGCCACTTCCAAGCCCAGACCCAATGGCAGATGCACTGCGCCGGACTCGAGCGGGTGTTCCTCGCCGTGCTCATGGGACGGCGCCTCGACCTGCTCGTCATCGAACGGGACCAGGCCGACATCGACTTCATGGTCGAACGGGCCCACCAGTTCTGGGATGACCACGTCGTCACCGGCACCCCGCCCGCTGTCGATGGCCACGACGCCACCGCCGACGCGCTCGCCCAGCTCCACCCCGATCACACCCCCGGGATGACCGTCGAGATCGACGCCGAACTCATCGAGCACTGGCGGTACACGAAGACCCGGGAGAAGGGCGCGATTGCGGACCGCAAGAAGGCCGCAGCGCTCATCCAGCAGGTCATCGGCGACG
Source organism: uncultured Luteolibacter sp. (assembly GCA_964469395.1). Taxonomy (GTDB): domain Bacteria; phylum Verrucomicrobiota; class Verrucomicrobiia; order Verrucomicrobiales; family Akkermansiaceae; genus Luteolibacter. The sequence goes on along the minus strand of CAYXZE010000049.1, from coordinate 7,340 downwards.
CCGAGGAAGCCGTCATCGACGGTCACCGCGAAGCGTCCTGGCGCACCCAGGGCCGGGCCGGGTTCGACCACAAGGCCCTCCTCGCCGACATCGGCGACTTCGTCGACGAGGGACTCATCCCCGCCGACCTGATCGACCCCAAGTCCTACGAGACCAACACGACGTTCCGGGTGCTCCGGGACCACGCCCCCAAGGAGAAGTGACGTGTCCAACGTCCGCAACGCAGTCGCCACCACCGAAGCCGCCCAAGCCCCCGCTGTGGCCGACCCCGCCGAGGTGTCACCGGCGCAGATGATCCGCATCTCGATCGAGCGCCAGTCCGAAGCGTTCCGCCAGATCCTCCCGGCTCACGTCGACGAGGCCCGGTTCTCTCGGGTGCTGCTCTCCGCCATCAAGTCCACCCCGCAGCTGATGGAGTGCTTCGAGACGAAGCAGGGCGAGATCTCGGTCCTGCTCGCCGCCATGGAGGCCGCAGCGATGGGCCTCGAGCCGAACACCCCGACGAAGGAATGCTGGCTCCTCCCGCGCCGCAACGGCCGGGTCATGGAAGCCCAGCTGTCGATCGGCTACCGGGGCATCATCAAGCTGGCCCGCCGCTCCGGGAACATCAAGACGATCTTCGCTCAGGCCGTGCGCGAGAAGGACCACTTCGAATGGTCCCGCGGCCTCGAGTCCGACCACCTCGAGTTCAAGCCGTACGACGGCCCCGACGACCCCGGCGAGCTCACCCACGCCTTCGCTGTCGCCCGGTTCGTCGACGGCGGCTACGCCTTCAAGGTTGCCAACAAGCGCGACGTCGAGAAGCGCCGGGCCATGTCCGACTCGTACAAGAACGAGCGTGCCCGCCCGTACTCGCCGTGGACGAAGTGGACCGAGGAGCAGTGGCAGAAGACCGCCATCCGCATGCTCGAGAACCAGCTCGAGCTGTCCCCGGAGATCGCCCGCCACCTGTCGACCGACGAGGCCCGCCTCGAGCTCTCCGACGAGGGTGTCATCGAGGCGCGCTACGTCCCCGAGGAAGACGAGTTGCCGGTGCCGCCCGCCGGCGAGCTCGAGCAGCCTCAGAACGAGACCTCACCGGATCCCGCCTCCGGTGATGGCCAGCCCGCGCATTCCCCTGCGCCGGCTGCCGCCCCGGGTGACGGATCCGCCGCCGTCCCCGGGGCAACCTCTCCCGCCGACTTCACGCCGGCGACCGAAGGCCAGGCCCGGGCGATCAACTCGCTCCTCAAGGCTGCTGGCGTGTCGGGTGATGACCGGTTCCCGGTGCTCGCCGAGTACGTGGGCCGTCCCGTCGCTGCGGTGAAGGACCTGTCGTCCGACGAGGCCGGCGCGTTCATCGAGGCCCGTCAGCAGACCGCCGAGGCCGCGTGATGGGGGCCGTGTCGGACATCTACAACGCTGCGACCCAGCGTGAGGGGGACAAGTCGCCGGACCCGCTCGCTCAGGCTCGCGCCGAGTACTCGGCACAGTGGGGCGACCTCCTGGACCTTCGGACGTTGGCCCGCAACCTGGGCGGAGTATTCGGCCACGCAACACAGGCCGTGTTGGAACGCTCGATCGAGAACTACTTCGATCGGATGCGCCGACTCAACAACCACTTCGAGGTGGCCGTCGATCAGCTCCGCATGACCCTCGACCTCGACACCCTCACGCTCGACAGCGGATCCCACGAACCAGACGACGGCGAGGGCGGCGTCATGGAATGGGTGTCCGTCCTCGCCGGCGAGGACTGGACTGACCACCCGGCCTGCACGTCGCCCGTCATCGCCTCGTTCCTCCGCTCCTGGAACGACGCTCTCCCTGACGACACGCGCCAGGACCTCAAGCGCTTCATCCCCGCCCTACCCGGCACAAACAAGGGCCGTGAGCTCGACGACCGCCTGGCCTGGATGTGCACGGACTGGCTGGTCCGAGTGCAGGCGCCAGCGTGGCTGCGTCTCGCTGGCCTGACCGACCAAGCGGAGATGCTCGCATCGATGCAGGAGCTGACCGCGGAGACGACGCCGAGCATCATGCCCGTGCTCAAGGCGGTCCGGTCGGACGCGGCCGCCGCTTGGGCCGCCGCTGGGGACGCCGCTCGGGCCGCCGCTCGGGACGCCCTCGCACCGACGAAGACCGAGTTGCAGGCCTCCGCCCTCGAGCTCGTCGACCGCCTGATCATCACCGCGAGGGCGGCATGACCGCGCCGGGGTCACCGCTGTTCTGGCTGGTCGTGTTCTGGGGGTCGGTGCTGGTCGGTGTCGCGTCGACGTTCGCGTGGGCGTTGTGCCGGATAGCGGCTGACGCTGACCGGCGTGCCGCGACCGACCGCGAGTTGCGGGCGATCGCTGACCACGAGGACCAGATGACAGCGTTGTCGCCGCATCATCGGTGTGCTCAACGGGTGCACCGTCACGGGATCAAGAGGCACGCATCGTGAGCCGGCTGATTTCGTTCGCGTTGACTCCCGGCCAGTTGCTCGATGGGTCGAAGACGGTGACGCGCCGGCTGGGCTGGTGGGACGAGTCCACTGGGCGACCGCGGGCACAGGTCGGGGAGACGCTGATCGGGTGCGGCAAGATCATGGGCCGCAAGCCCGGCGAGCCGTTGGAACGCTTGCGGGTGATCCGGGTGACCGGCGTGTCCCGCCAACCGCTCCACGTTGGCGACTGGTTCGAGGCCGAACGCGAAGGGTTCCCGCTTCTGACCTGGGGCGAGTTCGTCGACTTCTACGGCGGCCGGGGCATCACCGTCTGTGACCGGTGGAACGACTTCGCCAACTTCTACGCAGATATGGGCGACCGACCCGCTGGCCTCACGCTCGAGCGGATCGACAACAACGGGCCTTACTTGCCCGAGAACTGCCGATGGGCCACCTACTCCGACCAGTCCCTCAACCGGCGACGCCACGGCTACGAGAACCGTGATCGCAACGAGCTCGGGCAGTGGGTGGCGGCATGACCGACACCTGGTCCTCACGGCCCTTCCTGGCTCTGGACATTGAGAGCACCGGCGTCGATCCGTTCACCGACCGTGTCGTCGAGATCGCCACCGGGCTCGTCACCCCCGACGGTGACATACACGACACCTACCGCCGGGTCGTCAACTGCGGCTACGTCATCCCCGACATCCCCGCCAAGATCCACGGCATCGACACCGCCCGCGCCGTCACCGAAGGCGAACAGCCCGGCCCGGTACTCACCGACATCGCCGACCGGATCTGGCATCACGTCGCCACCTACAACGGCCAAGCCGCCGTCGTCGCGTTCAACGCCCGGTACGACATCACCATGCTGCTCGCCGAAGGCGACCGGCACTACGCCGACATCCCCGTCGCGTTCCCCATCGTCGACCCGTTCATCCTCGACCGCATCGTCGACCCGAACCGGCGCGGGAAACGCAAGCTCGCCAACGTCTGCGCCCACTACGGCGTCCCGTTCAACGAGGCCGACGCCCACGGCGCCCTCTACGACGCCACTGCCGCCGGGCTCCTCGCCCACGCCATCATCGCCAAGCACCCCGAGCTCGCAGACCTGTCCCTCGGCGGCCTGCTCATCGCCCAGATGAACGCCTACGAGGCGTGGCGCGCTGACTTCGTCGACTGGATGCGCCGCAACCGTGACCCCCAGTTCGACATCCCGCCGGGCTGGCCGATCCCGGTCGCCCCCGAGCAGGGCGCCGGCGCCGTCCTGGTCCCGATCTCCAGTCCTCCTGCCGACACCGCGCCGAGCACTACAGCCGACGTGGTCGACGTGCAGGACCGGGGGGAGGGTGTGGCAGACACCACCCCCGAACCGGTGGAACCCGAACCTGCCGCTACTCCGGAGGCAGGCGAGGGTCCACCGGCCCCGACCGTCGAAATCGCCGGGCTCGACCCCGACGAGGCCATCCCCGAGATGACCACGACCGGGATCCCCGCGATCACCAAAGCGCAGCGCGGCAAGTTGTTCGCGACCGCCGGCGAGATCTGGCCCAAAGCCGAGCAGCGCGAACGGGTCCTCGACTGTGTCGAAGCGCTCACCGGTGCCCGCCTCGAATCCCGAGCCGACATCTCGTGCACCGTCGGCGCCCGCCTCATCGATCTCCTCGAGCGGATCCAGCGCGGCGAATCCGAACTGCGCCGCGACCAGTCCGGCCGGATCAAGGAATGGGTCCTCGACCAAGGCTGGGCCCGCAGCGAAGGACAAGCCGCATGAACGAAACCACCCGACGGTTCTCCTCCGACGAAACCGTCGAGATCACCGGACTCACCTACCGCCAGATCGACTACTGGTGCCGCGTCGGTGCGTTCGGTGACCCGAACCGCAACACCGGATCAGGGCACGCCCGCCGGTTCTCGCGCCGTGACCTCATCGCCGGCCGAGTCCTGCTCGCTGTCAGTCAGATCACCGTCGCGCTGTCCCGCCAGGGCGTCGCGAACGACCGGGCCGCGGAGGTCGCCGAGGCGGTGCGGGCCACCCCGCAAGGGGAGTGGCTGGCCATCACCCCCGACGACGTCGAGATCGACCCGTCCATCGACCTGTCGACCATCACCGAGCCGCTCCTCCTCGCCTCGATCGCCCAGGCCCGCATGCACGTCGACACCGTCCTCGCCCTCGAACCATCGACCGAAAGGCTCGCCCATGCCTGAGTACCGACCAGCCCCCGCCGTCGAGCGCATCGCCAACAAGATCATCCCCCGTTGGCACGACCACCTCGCCGGCGAACGCATCGAATACGTGTTCCGCGACAAAGCCGCCAAGAAGAACCAGAAGATCGTGCTCGGCACCTGCAAGAAGATCTCCGGTCTCACCGCCTACCTCGCATCACCCGACGTCGAGCACGCCCACGACGCCGAGGTCGAAGACTTCTGGTGCGTCGAGATCGCTGAGGACGCCTGGCGCGAGCTCGAACCGCATCAACGGGAAGCGCTCGTCGACCACGAGCTGTGCCACATCGGCTTCGAGTACGACGAGGACGCCGACCTGGTCACGTTGAAGCCCGCCGCGCATGACGTCGAAGAGTTCGGTTCGATCATCGACCGACACGGCTTGTGGAAGCCGGACCTCGAAGAGTTCGCTGACCGTCTCGAGCGGCGGGCCCGGGCCGACTCGGCCGACCTCGACGCCGAGCTCCGCAAGCTCTCCGAGCAAGGCGTCACCATCGAGCCGCTCGGCGACACCCCGATCGCCCAGGCCGTCCGAGACGCCGCCGACCGCACCGGGCTCACCCCAGCCGACCCGGACCACGACACCACGACGGCGGCCACCGAGAACCTGGCCGAGCTGACCGACCTGGCCGACTCGATGTTCGACGATCCCCGCTACGACGACCAGCTCGGCGGTGACGCGGCATGACCGTCACCGACACGTTCACCCCGGTCACGTTCGAGGTCCTCGGTGCGCCGGCCGCCCAAGGCTCGAAGCGTCATGTCGGCAACGGCGTCATGGTCGAGATGGGCAAGAACCACAAGCCGTGGCGCGCCGCTGTCGCCTCGGCCGCCAAGGACATCGCCGGCGACACCCCACCGCTGACCGGGCCGCTCGAGCTCGGCGTGGTGTTCCGGTTCCCGATGCCCAAGTCGCGGTCGAAGGCGATCCGTGACGCGGGGGAGTGCCCCAAGGTCAGTGCCCCGGATACCGACAAGTTGGTTCGCAGTATCGGAGACGCCCTCAAAGACGGCGGACTCATCTACGACGACGCGCTGTTCGCCTCGATCGCCGCGGTCAAGGTCGAGGTCGTCGGCTGGACCGGCGCCATCATCACCGTCGGGCGGTACCAGCGATGACCGCGGCCGCGACCCAGCTCGACGTTTCACACCTGACCGTCGACGAGCTGGTCATCTGGATCCAGCGAGAACATGACGCTTGCGAGGTGGCCGTACGAAACACCCTCGAACACGCGATCAACTGCGGGAAGGGTCTACTGCTGGCTCGCGAGATGGTCCCCGCGGGATGGGTCGCGTGGCTCGACCAGAACGTGTCGTTCGAGAACGTTCGGGCGTACCAGTACATGCGCATCGCGGCCAACGAGGACCACGTCCGAGAGTCCGGCGCGATGAACTTCGGGCAGGCGAAGGCGGCGGTGACGGGGCTCCCCAGGGTCCAGTTCATGCATCGAGACTCACCCCGGTACGACCCCGCCGTGGTGGATCAGGTCAAGCAACTTCGCAGCGATGGGCTTACTCAGAGGGGGATCTCCAACGAGTTGGGGATCGGCCTGACGACCATCCGGGCCATCCTCGATCCTTCTGCTGCAAGAGCTGCCAGTCGCCGAGATAAGGCCAAGGATGCCAAGCAGCGAGCGGCATTCCGGGCGGAGACTGAGCGCCTAGAGCGTGAGCGGGAACGCCGGATAACGGAGCGAGAGGCTCGAGCTGCCGGGGGTGCTGTCGCAGACGCATACGCCGCGGTTCGTAAGGCGGCTTCAAAGGTCGATTCGGCCTTCATGGCTGCAGATAACACCGAGGAGCGACGCTGCCTCAGGAGCGCGCTCTCATCCATCCACAAGGCCGAGGAGCAGATCGTCGCTGCTCTCAGGATCGAGCGTGCGCAGTGACCCCGCCGTCGAAATGTGGATCTTGCGGTCGGCAACTCCGCAAGACCCAGCCGTGCCCGGATTGCCAGCAGTCGCTGCTAGCAGGACCCCCCCCCCGGAGGCACCGATGCCTGACCTCGCCGAGCTCGCGGTGAAAGCCGCCGAGCAGCTCGACCGCATGATCCTCGCCGACCTGGACCGCAACCCGGCCGGGCTCACCGACAAGGAACTCGCCGCCGGTCTCGCCGCCTGGACGACCAAGTCGAAGATCAACGACCGCCTCAAGGTGTTGATGTCGAATCAAACACTCGACACTGCCCAGGCGGAAAGGTCGATCGACGGGCCTCACGGCCGCAGGGTCACCACCCGGGTCACCGTGTACGTGCGACGGGCGGCTGCGTGATGGCCACGCCCGCACCGATCAACGTCGACGTCCGTCTGCCCCGTGGGGTCACCGGCTGGCTGGCCCGCCGGGTCATCACCCAGCACCGCCACATCCGTGCCCTCGAGAACGCCCGCTGCGGCGACGCCGACCGGATCCTCGAACTCGAAGACCAGGCCCACGCCCTCCGCACCCAACTCCGGGAAGCCCACAAGCGGAACCACCCGAGCAGTGGGGGAGGGGCATCGTGAGAGACCACGGGACCCGCGCCTGCTACGTCCACGGCCCCAATCCCGGTCACACCCCCGGCGGTTGCAGGTGCCGACCATGCCGCGACGCCAACGCCGCCGCAGTACGAAACCTGAAACAGCAAGCCGCCCCGCCCTACGTCGAAGCCGGCCCGGTACGCGCCCACCTCCTCGAGCTCCGCGCCGCCGGCATCGGGCACAAGACCGCCGCC